>DASXGO010000259.1:0-2619 GCA_036489055.1 Candidatus Cybelea sp.
CCGAAGAATCGCTTCGGCTTGTGCAGCGACGCCGTATCGAGGCCGCCCGAAAGCGTCCGTCCGGAACTCGCGACAACCTGATTGTATGCGCGCGCGAGACGCGTGATCGAGTCGAGAAGGATGACGACGTCCTTGCCGAGCTCGACGAGCCGTTTGGCCCGTTCCATCGTAAGCTCCGCAACGGTCGTGTGGTTCTCCGGATGCTCGTCGAACGTCGACGCGACGACGTCGCCGTCGATCGTCCGTTGCATGTCGGTAACTTCCTCGGGGCGCTCGTCCACCAAAAGCGCGATGATGTGGGCGTCCGGATGATTGATCGAGATCGAATTCGCGATGTTTTTGAGCAGCGTCGTCTTGCCGGCTTTCGGCGGAGAGACGATCAGTGCGCGCTGGCCTTTGCCGATCGGCGAAAACAAGTCTATGACGCGCGTCGAAAGCTGCGTCGAACGAACTTCGAGTTTGAAGCGTTCTTGCGGGTAGATCGGGGTGCCTTTTTCAAAGACCCGCCTGCCCTTGATCGCTTCGGGATCTAAATCGTTGACTTTGTCGACGCGAATGAGGCCGTAGTACTTCTCGCTCTCTTTCGGGCGCCGCGCCTGGCCTTCCACCATGTCGCCGCGCCGAAGCTCGAAACGGCGAATTTGCGACTGACTGACGTAGATGTCATCGTTGCCGATATAGTAGCCGGCACGACGCAAGAAGCCGTAGCCCTCGGGAAGGATGTCCAGAACGCCGCTGGCCATCTCGATGCCCGAGCGTGCGGTCTGCGCTTGTACCAAGAGCTCGACGATCTCGTCCTTTTTCATCTTCGCAGGAGCCGGAATCTCGACTTCGAGCTCCTTGGCGATTTCGACGAGCTCGGTTTTCGTTTTCTCGCCAAGCTGCGCCGCCGTTTGCATCGGCGGAATCTCTACCTGTGGGAACTGCTCGTGATAGACCCCAGGATGTTGTTGTGGAAAGTGATGGCGACGGCGCGCACGCCGGCGGCGTCCTCCAGCTTGCTGCTGGCGCATGTCATTTGGACGATGATCGATGTTGGGACGATGTTCGGTTTGCAAAAGTCTCTCTTTACGAGTGGCTCGCGCCAAGATTCGCGGCCGAGGGCGTGGCGGGGCTGCCGTCGCGATCAGACCGGTGGTGCAAGCGTGGGGATGTCAATGATTGCCGTGGCTGTCAACAAAAGACCGCAACGCGACGCAGACACTATAGCATAAGGACGGGGTGCGTTCAAGCGGGGCTCAACCGAGCGGCACCGCTGACGTACGGACTCCCCGCAGCGTAGAAGCGCAGCCGACGGTGCGCCGCTTGCGTAACGCCGATGCGTCGGCTGCGGCGCACGCGCACCGTGCGAGCTCCGCCTTCCGCCAGCCATAACAGCGAATGCGTAAACGGATCGACTCCGTCTAAGGAACGATCGATTGCGAAGGCCTCGCAGAGGCGCCCGGGGCCGCGACAAAGGTCGCGAGCATTCCGCGTCGCACGCCGCTCGCTCATCAACGCGAGGCCCTCGAGCGGCTCCACGGCGCGCACGAGCACGCCGGCGCCTTCGCCGTCGAGCTCGCTGGATAGGTTGAAGCAGAAGTTCGTGCCATAAATTTGATAAACGTAGGCGCGATGCGGTGGGCCGAAGAGCGTGGCATTTCGCGGGCTCTTGCCGCGGTAGGCGTGGCACGCCGGATCCCCGGGGAGGTACGCCTCCGTTTCAACGATTCGCCCCGCCGTTGTTCCGCCGTCGCTCTCGCGAACGAGAATGCACCCTAGCAGGGCTTGGGCTAGTGCGCGCGTTTCTACGGGCAATACATCCGGCCGAAGCCGGGTGAGCGTCATGCAGCGACGTTCAGCGCTGCTTCGGCTCGGGCCCTCTGCGTCAGGTCGTCGACGCTACCGGCTTGGACGTCAACGTTTGCAAGCGAGTTCATCGCGCACCGCAACCGCACGTACGGTATCGCGAGCCTTTCGTCGACTCGCCGGCCGGTCGTGATCTCTCGCGCAAATTCTGCGTCACCAATGATGAAGCGTACGGCTCGGATGCCTTGCTTACAGAGCGCACGTACGATTGCAGTGAGCGCCGCGTAGCCGGCGGCGCGATCGTAACACTCCCGCGGCGCAGAAACGCGAAAGTCGAGTCGCAATACCTTTTGCCGTCCCTCGCCGCAGACGTGGGCGTAGGCTACGCCGGCGCCCTGAGCGCCTGCCGCGTAGCCTGCCACCACCTCGACCAACGGTTTTTTTCGCGTGGCTCGCATTCCATAGGCCTCTACCCCGATTCTATAGCGAACGTATGTTCGAGTCAAGCAATTCGAGCCGGCCGCCGGAGGCTCGCGTAGAGGTCCTGCATCCGGTCGAGCTGACGGTCGATCGAGAACGATTCGGCCTTATGCCGGGCAGCGGCCGATGCCGGGCGGCCCGCCGGAATCACCGCAAGTGCCGCGGCGAAGGCCTCCGGAGCCGGCGGTACGATCGTGCCGGCAATCCCGAGCACATCTCGATTCTGCGGCGCGTCGGCGGCAATGATGAAGGCTCCGGCCGCAAGCGCTTCGGCCAGCACCAGCCCCTGCGTCTCGGTGGTGCTCGGCATCACGAAGACATCGGCGCTCGCGTAGAGATCGGGAAGCGAGT
>DASXGO010000126.1:0-1624 GCA_036489055.1 Candidatus Cybelea sp.
GCTGTCGACCCTCACAGCGTCTCTTCCGCGATGTTAGTGGGCGTGAGCTCGCTATCGTGGAACCGCGTAACGTATTGAATCGCTGCACCCACGACGCCGCAGCGTGAGCTTGATCCCCGCAGCAGGGACGGGCGCGGCGACGAGCATGACCCGGCGCCAGCCGCAAGCCGGACGTCAGCATCGGACAGATCCAACTCGGGCTCCCAATCGCGCGCGGGAGCGCTTTAGCATTGCAACCAAACCTTCCCGATACGGAAAGATCATGAGGTTGCTCGTCACGGGAGGAGCCGGGTTCATCGGCTCCGCATTGGTCAGGCAAGTAACCGCGGAAACGCGCTACGAGCTCATCAACCTCGATAAGCTCACATACGCCGGTAGCCTCGCGTCGCTCGGCGACGCGGGTGCCGATCCGCGCCATGTCTTCGAGCGGATCGACATCTGCGATCGCGGCGAGGTCGACAGAGTGTTCGCAAAATACGCGCCCGACGCGGTCATCCATCTCGCCGCGGAGTCGCACGTCGACCGATCGATTAGCGGCCCCGCGACGTTCGTTCGAACCAACGTCGTGGGATCAAGCACGTTGTTGGAGGCCGCTACTACATACTGGGCCAAGCGTTCAGCAGCCGCACGCGACTCGTTCCGCTTCGTTCACGTTTCCACCGACGAGGTGTACGGCGACATAGGATGGGACGGCGCGCCGCGTACGGAGGAATCGAAGTATGCGCCGAGCTCGCCGTACGCCGCGAGCAAGGCTGCGAGCGACCATCTTGCGCGCGCTTGGTGCCGGACGTACGGACTGCCGGTGGTGGTCGTGAATGCGTCGAACAACTACGGCCCGTACCAATATCCCGAGAAGTTGATTCCGCTCGTCATTACGAAGGCTCTGCAACGCGACGCGTTGCCCGTTTACGGTAACGGCAAGAACATCCGGGACTGGCTCTACGTAGAGGACCACGCTCGCGCGCTCAGAGCAATCCTGCTTCGCGGCGTTCCGGGACGCACGTACAACGTCTCCGGAAGGAGTGCGCGCACGAACATCGCGGTCGTGCACGCCATCTGCGCGCTGCTGGACGAGCTTCGCCCGGATCCGGCTGGCCCGTACCGCCGTCTGGTCGGCTTCGTAGCCGACCGCCCGGGCCACGACCGACGATACGCCGTCGACGACACGAGGATCGCGACCGAAATAGGTTGGCAGCCACGCGAACGATTCGAGACGGGCCTGGAGAAGACGGTGCGATGGTACTTGGACAACGCCGGGTGGGCTCGCAACGTGCTAAACGCAGCGAGCGCACTATCGGCCCGAGGTCTTCCGCCCAAGCCGGCTCGGACCGCCGCAGGCGCACTGACATGAACGCGTCGCGCGCGGATGAAGCCGTCGCTCGCGGATGGGGGATTCCGTTGCTGCGGCCGCAACTGCCAACGGCAAAGCAATTGAGCGGTTATCTCGAGC
The DNA here is from genome assembly GCA_036489055.1 of Candidatus Cybelea sp. GTDB lineage: Bacteria > Vulcanimicrobiota > Vulcanimicrobiia > Vulcanimicrobiales > Vulcanimicrobiaceae > Cybelea. The sequence continues at coordinate 1,451 of DASXGO010000126.1, forward strand.
GCATCGACGCCACACGCTGGTATTCGAACAACGGACCGCTGACGAGGCAGCTCGAACGCCGCCTTGCGGAGCACTTCGGCGCGCCCGAAGGCAGCGTCGTCTGCACCTGCAACGGAACGCTCGGGCTGACTCTGACGTTGATGAACCTCCGACGACGCCCCGGGGATCTTTGCG
>DASXGO010000144.1:0-7990 GCA_036489055.1 Candidatus Cybelea sp.
TGAGCTAAGTCCCGGCGGGACTGGGGGAGATGCTCGGCGCCGCGGTGGCGGCCGGGGCGGGCGTCGGTGACACGCGGGGCGTCGGCGTTGCCGGCGGCGCGAGCGTCGGCTGGCCTGCCGGAGCATTGAGCGGGACGAGGCGGATGTAGCCGATCGAGACGGTCTGGTCTGTCCCGATCGTGGTATCCGCCGTGGCCGTCGAGTACCCCGGGGCGCGCGCGGTGATCGTCTGATCCCCCGCGATGGCGCGCAAATCGAACGCGCCGTTCACGTCGGCGTTGGTCGTATACAGGGAGCCGACCGAGAGCAGCGCGTTTGGAATCGGATGGTTGGTCATCGCGTCGAGGACGCGCCCCACGACGTGGCCGAAATCTTGGACGCCGACGACGTTGGGCGGCGGCGAGCACGAGTCGCCCAGGGCAAAGAGCATCAGCATTCCTAAAACGGCACGGCGCATGTTTGATTCTACGGTCTGAGCGGCACGAGGTCCCGCTTGCGAACAGGTGTGACCCACCGCTTGTGAAAACTTTCACAAGCCATGAATCCGTACGGTCCGGTCGCGATCTACCTCTGCGTCGCATTCGCCGCCGCGCTGGCGTTTACGATCGTGCCGGGTCTGTTGGCGCGCGCACGCCCAAACCCGCACAAGCGCGAAGCGTATGAGTGCGGCGTCGAACCAACCTCTCCGGTAGCAGGCCGCTTCCCGGTGCGATTCTATTTAATCGCAATGCTTTTTGTCGTGTTCGACGTCGAGGCCGCCTCGTTCTATCCCTGGGCGGTCAAGCTGCACGCGCTGCGCGTCTTCGGGCTCTTCGAAATGGTCATCTTCATTATCGTCCTCGGCATTGGGTACGCGTACGTTTGGAAGAAGGGCGGCTTCGTGTGGCGCTGAGGGCTTCGTGTCGATAGGTCCGGGCCATTTCATGCTCGCACGACTCGACGACGTCGCCCGCTGGGCGCAGAGTTCGTCGGTTTGGCCGTTGACGATGGGTCTTGCATGCTGCGCGATCGAGATGATGACCGTGACGTCGGCGGAGTACGACATTGCGCGGCTCGGCTCCGAAGTTTTTCGCAGCTCGCCGCGCCAGGCCGATTTGATGATCGTTTCGGGCCGCGTCGCGCAGAAGATGGGCCCGGTCGTGAAGCGGCTGTACGATCAAATGGCCGATCCGAAATGGGTCATCTCGATGGGTGCGTGCGCGAGCTCGGGCGGTATGTTCGATAACTACGCCGTCATTCAAGGAGTCGACACGATCATTCCGGTCGACGTCTACGTTCCCGGCTGTCCGCCCACGCCCGACGGTCTGCTCTATGCGGTCAATCTCATTCAGCAGCAGATCCGTGAGGGCGGCCGGGGCGGCATTGTGGCCAAAGCGTAACCATCGTCAGCGTGCATCGTGCCTAGCACCCAAAATCCGCCAATCGCCGGCGCCGCGGTCGATCCGCCGAGCCTTCGTCCCCCAATCGATGACGCAACGATCGAGCGCGTTGCTCCCGCAGGCCTGCGCGCCCGGCTCGAGGCGCTCAAGAGCGACGGCTATGCCATGTTGCTCGATCTCGGCGCGGTCGATTATCTCCAGCGCAAGCCCCGGTTCGACGTCGTCTATCATTTATTGAAGCTGGCACCGAAGGCGGCATCGGTCGCGGAAGTTGGACGACCTGCTCGCACGCGCGTGCTCTGCGGTCTCGAAGAAGGCGAACGCCTACCGTCGGTGATGGATCTTTGGAAGTCGGCCGATTGGGCGGAGCGCGAAGTTTTCGACCTCTTTGGGATCGTTTTCGAAGGCCACATCGATCTTCGCCGCATCCAAATGCCGCACGACTGGGAGGGCTATCCGCTGCGCAAGGATTATCCGATGCGCGGACCGGAGCGCGAACGTTCGCCGCGACCGGCCTTCGCCGGTAAGACCAACGTCGTCGCCGGCACACCTCCGTCCGGGCGCACGTTTGAGGCGCTGCAAGAAGAAGTGAAGCGGGCGCGCGAGTCGTGAGCGTTTACGCAAAACCGCTCTCCACCGACGTCGTCAGCCGTACCGACAACACGATGGTGCTCTCGATGGGGCCGCAGCATCCGTCGACCCACGGCGTCTTGCAGATCGTTCTCGAGATCGATGGCGAGAGCGTCGTCAAGGCCGACCCCGAGATCGGCTATCTGCACACCGGCATCGAAAAGACTGCCGAAGGGCTCTTTTGGACTCAGGCACAGACCGCAATCGAGCGCATGGACTATCTCGCGCCGGAGTCCAACTCGCTCTGCTACGCGCTTGCCGTCGAGAAGATCCTGGGCATCGCCGATCGGATTCCCGAACGCGCGCAAGTCGTTCGCGTGCTGATCGCCGAGCTGACGCGCATCGCTTCGCACTGCGTGTGGCTGGGAACGCACGGCATCGATCTGGGTGCCATCTCGATCTTTTTTTACTGCTTCGATCTGCGCGAAAACATTCTCGATTTTCAAGAAGCGGCCGGCGGGGCCCGCATGCATCCCAACTACGTTCGCATCGGCGGCCTCAACGGCGACCTGCCCGACGGCTCGATCCCGCGTCTCGACGCGCTGATCGCGAAGTTTCCGGGCCGGATGCGCGAGCTGCGCGGGCTGCTGCAAGCCAATCCGATTTTTCAGGACCGCACGATCGACGTCGGCTACTTGAGCCCCGAGGATGCGGTCCAGTATGGCGTAACCGGACCGAGCCTTCGCGGGAGCGGCCTCGCGTACGACGTCCGGAGAGCCTATCCGTATTGCGGCTACGAAACCTACGATTTCGACGTTCCGACGCGCGCCGAGGGCGACGCGTACGCGCGGTTTCTGGTGCGGCTCGACGAGATGGAGCAATCGATGCGGATCGTCGAACAGGCACGGCGCCGGCTCGACATCCCGGGGCCGGTGATGATCGACGACCCCAAAGTTGCGTTGCCGCCCAAAGAAACGATAGCGCTTTCGATGGAGGCGCTCATCCATCACTTCAAAGTGATCAGCGAAGGGTTCCGCGTGCCGCCGGGTGACGTGTATCAATCGGTCGAGGGACCGCGCGGCGAGCTCGGTTATTATATCGTGAGCAACGGCGAGAACCGCCCGTATCGCGTCCGTACGCGCCCCGCGAGCTTGTACAACTTGCAGGCACTCAAGGGCATCGCTCCCGGTAACCTCATCGCCGATCTCGTCGTCATGATCGGTTCGCTCGATCCCGTCTTCGGCGAGGTCGACCGATGACGGAGCGCGAGCAGAATTTTCCGGCGCTGCTGGAGCGTCTACGGCCGCAGTGCGACGAAATTATCGCGCAGTACGAGCAAAAGCGCTCGGCGCTCCTACCACTGATGCATCTATTTCAGCGCTACGAAGGCTATGTGAGCCTCGAGGCGATGGAAGCGGCGGCGGAGATGCTCGGCATCACGCCCGCCGAAGCGGAAGGCACCGTCTCGTTCTACACGTTGTTCTATCGCCGGCCCGTCGGCAAGTACATGCTTCAAGTCTGCCGCGGCTTGGCGTGCACGATCGACGGCGCCGAAGATATCATGGCGTACTTCCGCGAGAAGCTCGGAATCGGTCACCTGCAAACGACCCCGGACGGCCTCTTCTCGTACGAAGAAGTCGAATGCCTTGCGGCATGCGATCGTGCGACGTGCATGCAGGTCAATCTCGAATTCGTCTACGATTTGACGCCGCAGAGAATCGACGAGATGCTCGACGCGATGCGCGCCGGCAGCTATCCCGTCGCTCCTAGGGCGCAAACCGACGCGCCGGAGCAAACGTGGGCGATTCCGCAAGACGCGCAGGTCGCCGGAGGGCGCAAATCCCGCGGCGCGGCCGGAGTTCCGCTGCCCGATAACGCCGGCGGCGTCGGCGATCCGAGCGGCGTCATCATGCTCGATAACATCATCAATCGCAGAGTCAGCCGGTTTACGGGCACGCGCGAGCGCGCAGTGCTCGATTCGCGCGAGGTGGTCGAACGAGTCGACGAAGAGGGCGCGCGTGCCGGTCACTAAGATACTCACCGCCGGTATCGGCGAGGTTGATCTTCGCGGAATCGACGCCTACCGGGAGCGCGGGGGCTATAAGCAGTGGGAGCGCGTCGTGCGCGAGCTGCAGCCGGTCGACGTCTTGAATCTCGCGGAGAAATCGGGGCTGCGCGGGCGCGGCGGAGCGGGGTTTCCGACCGGGCGCAAATGGTCGTTCCTGCCCAAGGACAAGAACGTTCGGTATCTCGTCTGCAACTGCGACGAAGCCGAGCCCGGCACGTTCAAGGATCATATGCTGCTCGAGGAAGCGCCGCATCTGGTGCTCGAGGGGATGCTCATCGGCTCCTACGCAATCGCGTCGCATCACGCGTTCATTTACATCCGCGGCGAGTTCAAGCGCGGGTATGAGATCTTCAGCGCAGCGCTCGAACAAGCGCGCAAAGCGGGTTACGTCGGGCAGAACATCTTCGGCTCGGGCTTCGATCTCGAGGTGACGGTGCACCGCGGCGCCGGCGCCTACATATGCGGCGAGGAAACCGCGATGCTCAACTCGCTCGAGGGGAAGCGCGGCGAGCCCCGCTTGAAGCCGCCATTCCCGGCGGTCGAAGGGCTTTATTCCAAACCGACGATCGTCAACAACGTCGAGACGCTGGCGTATCTCGTGCCGATTCTAGAACGCGGCCCGGAATGGTTCGCGGCGGTCGGGACCGAGCGCACCAAAGGCTATAAGATCGTTTCGGTTTCCGGGCACGTGCAGAAGCCCGGCAACTACGAGATTCCGCTTGGTACACCCGTGCGCGAAATCATCGAGCTTGCCGGCGGACTGCGGCCCGGACGCACGCTCATGGCGGTGCAGCCCGGCGGCGGTTCATCGGCGTGCATCTTCGAGGAGCATCTCGACTGGCCGTACGATTACGAGAGCATGGCCAAGGCCGGCTCGATGCTCGGCTCGGGTGCGTTCGTCGTTTTCGACGACACGACCGATTTTGTGAATTGCGCGTATAACTTGGTACGCTTCTTCGCGCACGAATCGTGCGGGCAGTGCACGCCGTGCCGCGAGGGAGGGAGCTGGATGGAGCGCGTGCTCGAGCGGCTCGTTCAGCATCGCGGCGTTTCGGGCGATTACGAAATGCTGCTGCGCATCGCCGGCTCGATTACCGGCTTGAATCTCTGTCCGCTCGGCGATTCGATCGAGCCGTTTCTCAAATCCGTCATGCTGCGTTTCCCGGATCGCTTCAAGGAGCGCATCGCGACGACGCGGGAGGCGCAGCCTGCATGAGGGCGCCGCTGCTCGCCAAGAGCGCCGAGATGGCGAACATCACCATCGACGGCGTGCCCGTTACCGTCCCGAAGGGAACGCTGCTCGTCGAAGCCGCCAAGACGATCCGCCAAGAGATTCCGATCTACTGCTATCACACCCAGCTTGGGCCGGCGGGACTCTGCCGCATCTGCCTGGTCGAAATCGAAGGCATGCCCAAGCTGCAAATCGCGTGCAATACGGCGGTCACTGACGGCATGGTCGTCCACACTCGCGGCGATAAAGTCGATGCCGCCAGGGCGGTCGTGCTCGAGCTCTTTCTGGTGAATCACCCGCTGGATTGCCCGATCTGCGACAAGGGCGGCGAGTGCGATTTGCAGGATTACGCAATGGCCTACGCGCGCGGCAACTCCGACGTCGCCGATCCGAAGCTTTCCAAACCCAAGGCCGTCGATCTCGGGCCGACGATCGTGCTGGACGAGGAGCGCTGCATCGTCTGTCAGCGATGCGTGCGTTTCGACGACATTATCGCCGGAGAAGCGCAACTCGTCGTGAAGGACCGCGGCGCGCGCGACATCATCGCAACGGCCACCGGCCGTCCGTACCGCCACAACTTCACCGGCAACGTAACGGAGCTCTGTCCCGTCGGCGCGCTGACGTCGAAGACCTATCGCTTCAAGTCCCGCCCCTGGGATCTCAATCGGACGCAATCGACTTGCACGCAATGCTCCGTCGGTTGTCAGCAGTATGCCGACGTTCGGTACGGCGCGCTGCTGCGGACGATGTCGGTTGAGAATGACGCCGTCTCCGACGGATGGCTCTGCGATCGCGGCCGCTACAATATCGGTTTCTACGAGTCGCCCGATCGGCTGAAACAGCCGCTCTACCGCAAACACGGCGAACTCGTGCAGATCGGCTGGGACGACGCGTTCATCTTATGGGGCAAGGCGATCCGCGATGCGCTCGCCACGGGAAACCCGCGCGCCGTCGGCGCGGTCGGCGGCGGCCGGCTGACCAACGAAGAGGCGTTCGTGCTCCAGCATGTCTTGCGCATGGCCGGCGTAACGAATCTCGACTGGCGCGCGGGCGTGCAACGGCAAGCCACGCCGGGGACCCACGCCGCGCCGCTCGAACGCATCGACGAAGCGCAGGCAATCGTCATCGCCGGTCAAACGCCTCGCGATCGTGCGCCGGTGTTGTGGCTGCGGGCTCGAAGCGCGCAGCTGCGCGGCGCCAAAATCGTTGCGGGAAAGAGCGCGCCCGAAGCCCGCGAGGCGATCGGCGACGCCAAGGCGGTCGCCCTGATTTGGGACGGAAACGATCTGGCGCTCGCGCGCAGCTATGCGCAGGCCTTCGCCGGCGTTGAGAATCTCTCAACCTACATCGCGAGCGAACAGGCCAATGCACGCGGCGCCGAAGCGATGGGCATGCTGCCGTCTTACGGCCCGGGATTCGTCTCGGTTAGTGCTGGATGCGATACCTATCGCATGCTCGAAGCCGCGCGCGCCGGCGAGCTTGCGGTGCTCTCGATCTTCGGCGCGAATCCGGCACGTAACGCGATCGATCCGGCGGGCGCGGCGCGCGCACTCGAGGCCGTCCCGTTCCTGGTCGTCAGCGAGCTTTTCATGACCGAGACGGCCGAGCGCGCAACCTTGATCTTGCCGGCGAAAGGGGCGTTAGAGAAGAGCGGTACGGTACTCAATCTAAGCGGCGATCTCTTGCCGGTCAATGCGGCGCTTGAGGCTCCGGACTTCGTGCACTCCGATTTCGAAATGCTGTGTGGTCTTGCCGATCAGCTCGAAGTATCGGTGCCGCCGGCCGAAGAGCTGCACCGCATCGTCGTCGCGCACGTCGCCAAGAGCGCGCCGCACTTCACCATCGGCGATGAAAGGTTTGATAGCAACAGTGTCACCCTGAGCTCTGTCGAAGGGCGACACGGTCAAGAAATACTTTCCGGCGGCGGCACGTGGCAGCACGATCCGTGGCTCGCGGGAATGAGGACGTAGCGATGCCGTGGTGGGTGATCGTTCTGATCAAATCGGCGATCTTGCTCTTCGTCGTGATCACGTCGTTTGCGTACGCGATGTTGGTGGAGCGCAAGATCCTCGGCTGGATGCAGCTGCGTCCGGGGCCGAATCGCGTCGGTCCGTGGGGCTTGCTGCAGCCGGCGGCGGATGCGGCGAAGTTGATGCTCAAAGAAGATCTCACGCCGGAGACCGCGGATCGGCTGCTCTATAAGCTCGCGCCGTTCATCTCGCTGCTCACGGCCTTTGCGGTTTACGCCGTGATCCCGTTCGGCGCGTCCCCCAGCGGAGCGCCGTGGGCGATCGGCGACGTCAATGCCGGCATTCTGCTGATTCTTGCGATCACTTCGATCGGGATTTACGGGATCTGTTTGGGCGGCTGGGCCTCGGGATCGAAATATCCGCTGCTGGGCAGCGTCCGCTCGACGGCGCAGATGATTAGCTACGAGCTCGCGATGGGATTCTCGCTCATCGGCGTGCTGATTCTCGCGGGCACGACGTCGCTCGATGGGATCGTCAACGCGCAGACGCGTCTGTGGTTCTTCGTCCCGCAGTTCATCGGTTTCGTCATCTACGTCATCACGGCAGTCGCCGAAACGAATCGCGCGCCGTTCGATCTGGTCGAAGCGGAAACCGAGCTCGTCGCGGGATTCCATACCGAGTACTCAGGGCTTCGCTTCGGGCTGTTCTTCATCGCGGAGTACGTCAACATGCTCACCGTCTCGTGCCTCGCGACGCTGCTCTTCTTCGGCGG
>DASXGO010000275.1:0-2722 GCA_036489055.1 Candidatus Cybelea sp.
GCGAAGAAGTCGCGTGCGACAACCAAGGGCGAGTCGTCGTCCCGGCGCGTCTGCGCGAGTACGCCGGAATCGACCGGCAAGTGGTTTCGGTCGGACTGCTGACGCGCGTCGAGATTTGGGCCAAAGAGCGCTACGCATTTCAGCAACCTCCGGAGGGCGAGGTGGCCGGCTTCATGGCGGACCTCGGACTCTGACATGTGGCGAAGATTTCATGACGCACGTCCCGGTGCTGCTTGCGCCGGCGTTGGAGTTGCTGGCGATCCGGCCGGATGGGATCTATGTCGATGCCACCTTTGGAGCCGGCGGCCATTCGAGAGCGATCTTAGAGCGGCTTTCTTCCGGGAGGCTCGTCGCACTGGATGCCGATCCGTCGGCGATCGCGCGTGCGGCGGACCTGCCGGATTCACGGCTTACCTTCGTCAGCGCCAATTTTCGAGACTTGGCCGGCGTCCTCGATCGTTGTGGGATCGCAGCGGTGGACGGCGTCCTCTTCGACTTGGGGGCCTCGTCCATGCAGTTTGACGACGCGCAGCGCGGCTTTTCCCTCGGAAAGAGCGCGCCGCTCGACATGCGGATGAATCCGCAAGAAGGGCGCAGTGCGTACGACGTGCTCGCCAATGCCAGCGAAGGCGAACTCGCCGACATCTTCCATCAGTATGGCGAAGAGCGTTTTGCCCGCCGCATCGCGCATGCGATCGTCGAGCGCCGCAGCGTCGGCGCGCTGCCGACGACGACGACCGAGTTTGCATCGCTCGTGTCCGGCGTCGTCCATCGGCGCGGCCGGCGCGAGCGCATTCATCCGGCAACGCGCGTCTTCCAGGCCCTGCGCATTGCGGTCAACGACGAACTCGGCGCGCTGCGCGACGGTCTCAGCTCTGCCGTCGACCGGCTGCGAACGGCGGGACGCGTCGTGGCGATCAGTTTTCATTCGTTGGAAGACCGGATCGTGAAGCGCACGCTGCGCGACGACGAGCGGCTCGACGTGCTCACCAAAAAGCCGGTGCTTCCGGATCGGAACGAGATAGCCGAAAACCCGCGCGCTCGCAGCGCGAAGCTGCGCGCGGCGCGGCGGAAGGCGAGTTGACGTGATAGCGCCACGAACGTTGAACCGTCCCGTACGCGTAAGCAATCCGCGTACGGCACGCAATGCGACGCACCGGCGCATCGTGCGAAAGTCGCGCGCGCGCTACGCATACATCAAGCGCGTCGGCGGCGCGATCCTGGTTTTGCTCGTGCTCTTCATGGGCTACGTCCTGTTGACGTCGACGCTGACGGGTTTGTCCTACGCGGTCGCGCGCGCCGCCCACCAGCGCGAATCGCTCGTCGAGGAAACGATGCGCCTCGACGACCGCATCACCGCGCTGCGCTCCGACGATCGGTTGTCGGCGATTGCGGTGCGTCTGAAGATGAGCGATCCGCAACAGTTCGCCGTCGTGCGGCTCAGCCGTCCGGCGGTCGTCGGCAAGCAACGGCATCTGGCCGTGCTCTCATCGCTGGCCGGCCTCTTCGTTCCGCCGGCCCAGTCCCGGTAGCGGCGCACGCCGTTGCATCAACGAACCTTTGCGCGCATTTCTCCGATCCGCGCTAAGGTCGTCTTTTATGCACTCCTGATAACCGCAGCGTACCTCGTTTGGCGGCTGTGCGACGTCCAGGTGCTCCACGGCGCGGCTTACGCGCGAGCGGCGCTCGCGCAGCGGTCGAACGCGGTCGAAGTCTTCGCGCGTCGCGGCAGCATCCTCGACCGCAACGGAAACGTATTGGCGCGCTCCCTGCCTTCGGAAAGCGTCTACGCGGTTCCGCGGGATCTTTCGGATCCCGATGCGACTGCGGCGAAGTTGCAGCAGATCTTTGGGAAGCTCGACCGGTCGACGGTGGTGCAACTGCACGACAAGCGTTCGTGGTTCGCGTGGATCGCGCGCAAGGTGCCGCACGATCAGACCGAGCGCGTTCGCGCTCTTGGCATCAACGGCATTGCTCTAAAGGAAGAGGAGACCGGACTACGAGTCGATCCGGGGGGCCGCCTGGCGGCGACGGTGCTCGGGTTCGTCGGCACCGACGAAAACGGTCTCGACGGCCTCGAGTACTCAAAGGACGCGCTGCTGCGCGGACGCTCGGGCAGCGTGATGCTCGAGACGGACGAGTTCGGACGGCCGATTCCTTTCGGACGCGAACGCGTCGTCACGCCGGCCTTGCCGGGCTCGACGATCGAGTTGACGCTCGATTCATATCTCCAGTTCGTCGCCGAGCGTGCGCTTGCCAAGCAGTTCGCAGCGTTTCACGCGCTCGACGGAACGGCCATCGTGATGGATCCGTTCAGCGGCGAGATCCTCGCTTTAGCGAACGAGCCGACCTTCGATCCGAACCACTTCTGGAAATACGCCGGCGACCAACGCCGCGATCGCGCCGTGATGGACGCGTACGAGCCGGGCTCAACGTATAAACTTGTGACGGCCGCCGCGGCGCTCGAATCGCACAAGGTGTCGCTCACCACGCGCTTCCCGGCGCACGATCGCTTGACGGTCGGCGGGCAAACTATTCATAACGCGGAAGACGGCTTCATGGCCGGCACCGGTGGCAGCGAAACGCTAGCGCAAATCGTCGAGTTTTCGCACAACGTGGGCGCGGCCGAGGTCGGCATGTATATCGGCGGTAAGACGTTGTACGCGATGGAACGCAAAGCGGGGTTCGGGGAACCCACCGGCATCGAGCTGCCGGGAGAAAA
>DASXGO010000185.1:0-1846 GCA_036489055.1 Candidatus Cybelea sp.
ACGGACCCTCTCTCGGTTGGCCGGGCCTCCCTCAAACTGAAGGCAGCGAACGAATGGCCTTGGCATGATGCGACATAAAAAACTTTTCAACCCCGTTTCGGAATAACTACTTATGGATCGTGATCGGTTCACATACCGCGACGTTACGCAGACCCTGCGAGCGTTCAAAGCGGCCGGCGTTCCGATCGCTCGTGTGGAAATCTACCGCGACGGCGTGATCGTCTTTCCGGGGGAACCAACCGATGACGACACAGGCCCAGACGCCGACAAGCGCCGGGAAACTTTGGAGCACTTTAGAAATGCAGTTGGGAAAAAGACGCGGGGTCGCCCTCAATAAGAAACTGTATCCACACCTCGCCTTCCAGCTAACACGGCACGGCGCCGAAGCGATCTTCTATCGCTACAAAGGCCGCAACGTCCGCATCTACTCGGACCCGGAAACGCAGTCGGAGAAATTCAAGAGCGACTATGACGACGCGGTCAACGCCACGCCGGCTGACCGGCCGCGAAAGTCCGTTCGGCTGACGTCGCGCGCCGGCAGCTGGAACGCCGCGATCGACGACTTCATGGAAGACGACGAGTATCTGTCAAAAGCCGACAGCACGAAGCGCAATTACGCGCGGTTCATCGACGCGCTGCGCGGCAGCGTCGGCAACGAGCTGATGCGGTCGACCAGCCGGCGGCTGATCTATGACATGCACAACGAGCTCGTGCGCTCGGATCAGCTGGTTTACGCGAACATCTTTTTGACGGTGCTCAACGGCGTCGTGCACCAAGCGCGCATCAGCGAGTGGCTGAAAGACGACGGCTTGCTGTACGGACTAAAACACCGGCACGTCGAGAGCGAGCATTTCCGCAATTGGCAACGCACCGAGATAAGCCGCTGGCGCGCCGCGTATACCCCGGAAACCAATCTGGCGGCGTGGGCGACGTTCGAGCTTAGCTATCACTGCGCGCTCGCGACGAGCGATCTCATCCGGCTCGCGCCGTGCCATATCGACGAAGCCGGCAACTACGCGATCAAGCGGCAGAAGCGCACCAGGCGCGGAGGCGAGAACGCCAAGGGCGGCTGGCAGCGCGGCAACATCAACAGCACCCCGATCCTCGCCGCGGTGATCGCGGCCTTGCGCAAAACCGAGGGAAATTATGCAAAAGCTATGCACGGCGAGGACGTGATCGACTTTAAAACCGGCCGCCCGACGACGCCGTTCCTGCGCAATCAGTCCGGCGCGCCGTTCACTGATAGCGGCTTGCGCAAGCAATGGCGCGTGTGGCGCGAAGCGATCGGCTTGCCGGATGACTTCGTCATTCACAGCGGCCGCTCGACGCTGGTCACCGACATGGAGGACGCCGGGGTCAGCGTTACGGACGGCATGTCTCTAACCGGTCACGATAAGATCGAAACCTACCGAGAGTCATACGGTCACGGAGCCGACAAGCATCTCGCGTCGGCGCGCGCCGTCGAGAAGGTCAACGCGCGGAGGGGATAGTAGCAAATGCCAAAACACGAAATCGGGCGCTTAGCGTTACGCGTCGAGGGCGACTGGTGGAATGCCTATTGGGCGCCTCGACAAGACAGCATGGGTGGCGCTGTTCTTCTCGGATCGATCCGCATTAGCCTCGCGAGCGATCCGACCGTGAAGGCGTCCTTCATGGAGGCGATGAAGCAAGCGTTCGGGGTCTCCGTCAAAGACGCTGTTGGGATCGCGCCGACGTGGAATGAGCCAGTGCCGGCCCCAGAGAACGAACGCTCTGGCAGCGCTTAAAAACTTTCAACCTTTATTCTTTCAACCCGGCTTTTTAGGTTTGAAAATCGGAGCGAAAAGATGTTTGATTTCAACGCTCG
>DASXGO010000222.1:0-5034 GCA_036489055.1 Candidatus Cybelea sp.
CCGCTCTTTCTTCAGATCAAAGAGGCGCGCCGTTCCGTGCTGGAACCCCCGGATGCGCCGCAGAGCCGGTTCGCGCATCAGGGTGAACGGGTCGTTCACGGCCAGCGCCTGATGCAAGCCGCGAGCGACATTTTCCTCGGGTGGGCCGAGACTGCAGATTCGCGCGAATACTACGTGCGCCAACTGCGCGACATGAAGGTTTCCGTCAATATCGAGCGATTCCGAAGTTCGACGCTGATCGACTACGGCGGCGTTTGCGGCTGGGCGCTGGCGCGCGCCCACGCCAAGGGCGGCAATGCCGCAACGCTCGCCGGATACCTGGGTCGAAAGGACACCTTCGATCGCGCGCTAGCGAGTTACGCCGTCGCCTACGCAGATCAGGTCGAGCGCGACTATGAAGAGTTTATGACGGCCATTCGCGCCGGCCGCATTTCGGTAGAGCTCACGAACGAGCAGCTAGACTTCGTGCCTTAAGTTGAACTAGGATGGGCCCGGTGAAACCGCTCGTCATCTGCGCGATCGTGTTGCTGCTTGTAATCGCGCCCCTCCCTTCGACTCGCTTCGCTCGCTCAGGACAAGCTCTCGCTCGGGGTGACACAGAATATAAGATCGATCTAACACGCTATTTTTCGAGTGCGGCGGGGGAAGCACAGAGCCGCGCGACGGTCCTTGCCGATGCCAAGGCGTTCGCGGCGTCGGCGACCCCGCTCAGCGCGGAGGCGTTGCTGAAGTGGCTGCAGCGATACGATGCGATCCTGCAATCGCTCGAGCGGCACGATATCTATGTCTACTTGCGCGCCGAGGAGGACGACCGGGATACGGCCGATGCCAAGGCCGACGATCGGCTCGGCGCCGCAGAAGATCTCATCTCTAATCGCGTCACAGAAGCCGCGCGGGGGCTCGGCGCGGCGCACATTGCGCGTCTCACGCAACAGCCGGCGCTCCGCCCATATCGTTACCTGCTCACGCGCTCTCTGGCTCAAGTGGTGCATCGTCTCACCCCCTCGGAATCACGAAGCGTAGCGCTGGCGGTAACACCGGTGTTGGATTCCGCCGCGTCGACCTACAAAGCGCTTCGCAAATCCAAGGATACGATCGAGAGCGATCGGGAAGCCTATGCCGCATTACTCGTTTCGATCGCGAGCGCGCGCAATGGTGTCGCGCGGCTGCGCGGCTTCGGCAGCGCCGCGGATGCGTCGTATTTCGACAAAGAGAGTCGACCCGTCGTCGGTTGCGCGCGTCCTCGCCGCGGTTCGCGGTTCGAACGCGTACGTGCACTATCTTGCGGTCGCCGCGAACGCCCGAAGCCCGGCTATACTCCGCCGCCAATAACGATCTCCGACGCCATCCCGCTGATTCTCGCCGCCGAGCAGCCGATGGGTGCCGATTATGCGGGCGCCTACATGCAGTTGCTCGATCCGTCAATGCACCGGTTCGAGCTCTGCTCAGCGGCGGAATGCGACGATACCGGCTTCTCGATTGGGTTTTCCGGCCTCGAGTCGGGCGTTTTTTACGGCGGTTATAACGGAACGACAAAGACGGTTCGCGCGGTCGCGCACGAGTCCGGTCATGCCGTTCATCGCCAATTCATGGCGCGTCATCAGCCGATCGCGGCTTATAATCGCGGACCGGCTTTCATGTTCGAATCCTTTGCGATTTTTAACGAGCTGCTCTTTCTGGACCATCTCTATCGAACTGCCGCCGATAACGCTGCACGTGCCTACTACCTCAAGTACTTCCTCGACGACGCGACCTTCCAAGTCTACGGCTCGGCTGAAGAGACGGAACTGGAGAGCGCCATTTACCGCGGGGTGGACTGTCTGGAACGGCGCTTTCTCGGCATCGAACTCTCCGACGAACGCACGTTGCTCGAAAATGCCGCACAAGTAATCGATGCTCGAACGCAAGTTCTGGCCGCGCTCTATTCGAGCAAATAGAAAGCAAGCGTCGGCTTCCTATTGCCCAAGAGTTTTTTAGCAGCAAGGCGCATACTATATGGAATGCGTTTTCGCGCGGTCGTGCCGGCACTGGTACTGCTTCTCACGGGCTGTGCCGCCGACGTGACGTTCCAAATCGACGTCCGCCTGAACGGGAGCGCCCTCGCCACGACGCGTGAGGTCGTGGACGACGAGCTATACCGCATGGCTCTGCGGCAGACCGCCATGGCCGATCCCTTCGGCGTCGCGACGATGCAACACGAAGGCTGGTCCGTTTCAACCACGACGGACTCCAACGGCAATCACGTGATCACGATGTCGAAGCTCCTCGGCCGCGACGACCTCAGCAGCCTGAACGGCCCGGCGCCGACGCTTCGCGGATTATTTCTGCCGCTGAACTCCGTTTCGCTTTCGGGCTCGCCCGGCTTCTTCGTTGAAACCGACTCACTCTCGGCGACGGCGCCTGCGCTTCTCCCGTTCGTGCAATCGGAGCTTCGGCCGCCGTACGACGATTTGGCTTCGGCTATGTTGAGCTCCGCCGTAGCTTTGCACTTCGAGCTGCGCACGCCGGGGAGAGTCGTGCAAACCAACGGCGTGCCCGCACCGGACGGATTCACTCGCTGGAATTTGAGCCTGCAGTCGCCGACGCCGATGATCTATCACGTGAGAATCGTCCATGCCGACCGCGTCGCGCTCGTGATTATTTTCGGCGTCGCGGCGATCGTGCTATTGGTTCGCGTCACCCGCGGTCGTGTCACCCGTGGTCGTGTCACCCCGAGCTAGCCTGTCCCGAGCGGAGTCGAAGGGAAGGGCGACACGAAAACCGGCTCGGGATGACACACCGAAGGAGCGCAGAACCTTGACGTTATGGGCATTCGAACGCTGGGGGTGGGTGCCGCTCTAACGCTGCTTGCGGGTTGCAGCGGTTCGTTGGAGCGCGGCGTGCCGTCGAGCTTACCCGCCCCGGCGCCGCGCTCGTCACTGCACCAGATTTCGCGGATCGACCCCGCGGCGCGAGGCAAAGACCTGCTCTACGCATCGAGCATCTACGATTGCAACGTATACGTCTTCACGTATCCCCGAGGAAAGCCGGCCCAGACGCTGGACGCCTGTGGGCTTGGATTCGGTCCCGCCTTCGGGCTCTGCAGCGATAAGGACGGCGATGTGTTCATGGGAATGGCCGAGGGGTTTTCCATCTTTGAATACGTGCACGGGGGGAGCCAGCCGATCGCCCAGCTCCAGGATGATTCCCTTCTGCCGTTCGGCTGTTCCGTCGATCCAAAGAGTGGAGACCTCGGCGTCACGAGCGTTGAAAGCAATGTGGTGATTTACAAAAATGCTTCCGGCACACCGCAACTTTATTATCTATCCGGCGTTGAGGCATTCTACTTTTGCACGTACGACGACCGCGGCAATCTCTTTGCCGACGGCAAACACTACGACGGGAGCTTCGCGCTCGCCGAGCTGCCTAAGGGAGGCAACGCGCTACGCGAAATCTCGGTCCCCGGAAGCGTCGGAGCGGGCTTCGCGCTTCAATGGGACGGCCGGCACGTTGCGCTCGGGACGACGCGGGGATCGAACGAGTTTGTCCTAGACCGCATTCGCGTCTCCGGTTCGGCCGCAAAAATCGTCGGAACGACGACGCTGACCTTCGCGCCTAACATGCCATATTCGACGTTTCAGTTCTGGCTTCACGGCGGCAAGATCGTACAGCCCGAAAACGACAACGCCGAAATCGGGTTTTGGAAGTACCCGCGTGGCGGCGAAGAGATCAGAGAGATTCCGATCCAGGGCTCGAGCTTGGTGGGCGTCACCGTCAGCGCCGCACCGCGCTAGCGCGACCTATGCCAGTCCGCTGCGGATGGCGTGAACGACTACCTGGGTTCGCGTCCTGACGTTGAGTTTTGCAAAAATGTGCGAAATGTGATTCTTCACCGTTTTGTCGGAAAGGCCGAGACGCTCGCTGATCTCGCGGTTCGTTAAGCCGTTGGCGACCAGCCTAACGATATCGGTCTCGCGCGGCGAGAGTTCGTTGCGATCGCGCTGTCCGATTCCGACGTGTTTGCGAAGGATGAGACCGACCAATCGGGGATCCACATAGAGACTTCCGGAGCCCATCGCTTTCACTGCAGTGACGAGCTCGGCGGGAGTGATATCGGTAACGATGTACCCATCGGCGCCGGCGGAGAGAGCGCGCTGCATGGCTTCCGAGCTCAAGTGCTCGGAGAGCACTCCGATTTTTCCCTTGGGCCAAGCCGTGCGGCACGTGCCGATCGCACTGCTCAGTACTTCGAAACTCGCGTCGGACTCGACCAAGATAAGGTCCGGCCGCGCTTTCGCTAACTGCCCGGCGTCTACCGCGCAAGCGTCGCCGACGATGCAAATCCCGGCGTGCTGCGCCAAGACGTTGCAGAGCGCTTTCGCCATCAGAACCTGCGGCTGGACAACGAACACGCGAATCGGGCGTGCCGCAGCCGGCGATTCAACGGACGATTCTTCAATTGGACTGACCGGGATAGTCATTTAATCCTTCCAGCCGTAGACGCGGGCATATCCACGGCTCGCCCTTCTCACTATACAACCATTTATTTAGAATCAGCGGCAATGGTACAAACGTACCATTACCGGCAAGGCGCCGCTGCGGCTAGACCGAATCAGTTGCGTCATGTTCCCGCAGCTCGAGTATTTCACCGATTTCGCCCTCATATTTTTGAGGATCATGGTCGGCATGGTCTTCGTCGACAGCGGCTACAACGATGTCCGCGACCCCGGCAAGCGCGGTCAAAGCATCGGGTTGCCGAGGGGTGCCGCGTTCGGCCTGGGCGTGGCCGAGCTGCTCGGTGGAATCGCGGTGATCGTCGGTGTGCTGACGCAGCTTGCCGCGATCGGACTGATCCTCATCATGCTCGGAGCGCTGCAGAAAAAAATCTTCGTCTGGAAGACCGGATTCTGGGGGAAGAATGGACTCGGATGGAGCTACGAGCTTACGTTGGTTTCAATGCTGCTCGTGATTCTCTGCACCAACGGCGGTCGCTTCGTTTTGTTTTAGGAGACTACCAAAACGCTTCGCCGATCCAGGAATCCTGGAGCTCGGTGA
>DASXGO010000277.1:0-2584 GCA_036489055.1 Candidatus Cybelea sp.
CGAGCGTCGGGCCGATTTGGTGAACGCCGCTTGCAGAAAATCGATCGCTCCGACGATTGCAAGCGCAAACCGCGCCAACGCCGGAATGACGCGTGGGCGGATGAGACGCGGATCGAATGCGGCCATGTAACGGTCGTTCTCGCTGACGCACGCGCGGATAAAACGGGCGACGGTTAAACCTTTGATTACGTCGCCGAAGAGGTCGCGCGGGCCCTCCTCGGGCGCAGCGCTCTGCATTTGCGCGCCGCCCTTCACACGGCGCGCGATCGCGGCCGCGTACGAGTAAAGGGCCGGCACTGCCTGCAGAACCGCTCCGCGCAGCCCACGCCGCCATCGGTCCCAAGCGATCCAGTTCACGAAGAAGACGATGTGGCGCGCCTCTTCTTCGATCACGCACTGGAAGAGCGAGGTCAGCGCGACCGGTAGAATGCGCGCATCGCAGGCCAAGCGAAAAATTCCGAAACCTGCCACGGAGTCGACGCACTCGTTGTAGCCGAAGTCCATGAAGGCACCGCGTGTAGGGTTTTGGTGCGGGACGTTCGGTTTCACGGCAAGACCGTAACGGTCGATCATGCAGCGTAGGATGCGGCCGTGCCGGTCTTCTTCGTACCCTTGCAAGTCCAGCGCCTCGCGCACGAGCGGGTCGCGTTCGGTCTTTGCAAACTTTCCGAGCATCTCGCCGGCACCGAGTTCGACTTCGAGCGCGAGCGTCCAAATCGGGATCGCGCGTAGCCGTGCGAGCGATAGATCGTCGAGCTCCGGCCACGCCCAATCCTCGGGGTTGTAGGCGTGATGCGACTCCATGAACGCGCGGCAGAAAAGTTCTTTATGTTCGTCCGAGCCTATCTGCACCGTGATTTTTAACTCCGTCTTCGTCGTTACCGGAAGGCGAGCAAGCAGCGACCGGTCGAAGGGATTCCCCTCAATGACCGCGCTCCGCGACTCCGTTCCCTTAACCAATCATCGCGCTCGCTTGGCGCAGTACCTTTCCAACATGACGTTCTCGTCGGACACGGTTGCCGGCCGTATTATGAAGGAACGCCGTCCGCTCAGCCCCACGGGAGATCCGGTCCGGCCGGCGCTGGTGCTCTGGGCCTGCGAAGCGCGAAACGGCGATCTCGCCGATGCCGTCCCCGTTGGCGCGGCCTTCGATCTCTTCGACCGCTTCTTGCTGCTGCACGAGGAGTTGACGCGCGATTCGCCCACCGCGGAGCGTTGGGGTTTGGGACAAAGCCTCAACGCCGGCGACGCGCTCTATGCGCTGGCCTTTCGCAGCCTGGCGGCCGATGTCGTCAATCCGGCGCGCCGGCTGGAAGCGGCGCGACTCGTCGGGGAAGCTGTGTTGGAAGCAATCGCCCGCGATAACGACGATGCGGGTCGCGCTGCCGGGCTCACCGGTGCCGCGTTGCAATGTGGTGCCGTTATCGGCGGTGCGTCGGACCGCGCAGCGAGTGCGTTCTTGGAAGCCGGGCGGCTCTTAGCGACCGATCCGCCCGCAGCGCTGACGCCGATTCGGCGCTACGCCGCCGGCCAGGCGTTGAGCCAGCTCGAGAATGTCGTTGCCTATTTGGCGGAGCGCGTTGCCTGAATCCGCAACGCCGTCGCGCAAGGCGGAGCATCTTCGTATCAACGTCGAGCGGGACGTCAAGAGCAAAGGCGTCGACGCCGGTTTCGATGCCTATCGTTTTACGCATCGCGCGTTGCCGGAGATCGATCTCTCCGGCGTCGTAACGTCGGCCGAGCTCTTCGGACGAAGGCTCGGCGCGCCGATCTTGATCTCGTGCATGACCGGTGGAACGCCGGAAGCGCTCCCGATTAACCGCTGCCTCGCGCGCGTCGCGCAACGGCACGGATTCGCGATGGGATTGGGCTCGGGTCGCGCGCTGATCGAATCGCCGAGTTCGCTGCCGACATTTGATGTGCGTGCCGACGCGCCCGACGTCGTGCTGCTGGCAAACCTCGGTGCCGTGCAGCTCAATCGGGGATACGGCGTGGAGCACTGCCGGCGGCTAGTGGAGTTGCTGCATGCGGACGGACTCGTTTTACATCTCAATCCGCTCCAAGAAGCGCTGCAGCCCGAGGGCGATACGTGCTTCGGCGGGCTGCTCGAGCGCATTGCCAAGCTCTGCAACGAGCTCGAGTTTCCGATCGTTGTCAAGGAGGTCGGCTGGGGCATGGACGCGCGGGATGTGCGCGCGCTCTTCGACGCCGGCGTCGCCGCGGTCGACGTTGCCGGCGCCGGTGGGACGTCCTGGAGCGAAGTCGAGCGCTATCGGGTCGCGGAAGACTGGCGCGCGCGCGTCGCCGCTGCGTTCGCCGGTTGGGGAATTCCGACGGCGCGAGCTCTGCTCGATGCCCGCGCGGCGGCGCCCGACAGGACCCTGATCGCAAGCGGCGGCATTCGTGACGGCCTCGACGTTGCCAAAGCCCTCGCCTTAGGCGCCGACATCGTCGGGATCGCGGGACCCTTCCTTCGCGCGGCACACGACGGCTTGGAATCCGCCGACTCGCTTGCGCGCGAGCTCGTCGAAACGCTGCGCACCGCGATGTTTTGCGTCGCTGCCCAAACGCCCGGCGCCCTTCG
>DASXGO010000323.1:0-13699 GCA_036489055.1 Candidatus Cybelea sp.
GCGAGCGTTGACGGCAAAAGATCTCGTTGCCATCGGCCTGGGCACCATGATCGGCGGCGGAATCTTCACGACGATCGGAACCGGCGTCAAAGGCGCCGGGCCGGCGGTTATCGTTTCCTACCTGCTCGCGGGCCTGACGTCGTTCTTCGCGGCACTCTGCTACGCCGAACTCGGAGCGATGGTCCCGGTCGCCGGAAGCGCGTATACGTATGCCTACGCCACGATGGGCAAGCTCTTTGCTTGGATCATCGGGTTCGCGCTGATCTTCGAATACGGCATCAGCGCGGCGCCGGTCGCCCAGCAGTTCTCGGCGGCGATTCAAGATGTCGCCAAGAGCGCCGGAATGAGCCTCCCCGCCTGGGCGCAGCAGTCAAATCTGATCGTTCACGGTGCGTGGTGGCTTCCGGCGAGCTGGGATCTCGCGCATTCGCAGTTCGATCTCGTCGCAGCCGTCTTCGTCATCGGACTGAGCGTGCTGCTCTCGATCGGGATTCGCGAATCCGCGACCGTGAACAACGTCTTCGTCGTGCTTAAGATCTCGGCGCTCGTCGTCTTCGTCATCGCCGGAGCCTTTTTGGTGCATGCGGCTAATCTGCATAATTTCAATCCCGTCGGATGGGGAACGCTACGCCCGTTCGGAGGCATGGCCGACTACTCGTCGTCCGCGCAGCCCTACGGCATCATCGCGATCGGTGCGTACGTCTTCTTCAGCTACATCGGGTTCGACACGGCGACGACGACCGCCGAAGAGTGCAAGAATCCGCAGTTCGACGTTCCCGTTGGCGTGATCGGAGCGCTTGCAATCGGAACGGTCATTTACTGCGCCACGGCAATCGTGCTCGTCGGCGCCGTGCCCTGGAATCAAGTGCCGATCAAGAATCCGCTCGTATACGCCCTCGCGCCGCTGCACATGCCGGCGCTGAACTGGGTAATCACGGTCGGCGTACTCGCCGGAACGACCAGCGTTGCGCTCGCGTCGCTCCTCGGGCAGTCGCGGATCTTCTA
Source organism: Candidatus Cybelea sp. (assembly GCA_036489055.1). Taxonomy (GTDB): domain Bacteria; phylum Vulcanimicrobiota; class Vulcanimicrobiia; order Vulcanimicrobiales; family Vulcanimicrobiaceae; genus Cybelea. The sequence goes on from DASXGO010000323.1 coordinate 1,006, forward strand.
CGTCATGGCCCGCGACGGCATGCTGCCGCCTGCGGTTGCCGCGGTCAATCCGCGCTTCAAGACGCCCCTCGTCACGACGATGATTACCGGCGTCGCGGTGGCCATCTTGGCCTTGATCGTTCCGCTCAACAACCTGCTCAATCTCGTGAACATCGGTACGCTCATCGCGTTCACGGTCGTCTGTGCCGGTGTGCTCTACCTGCGCAAGAAGCGGCCCGAATTGCCGCGCAGCTTCCGCGTCCCCTTCGTTCCGCTCTTCCCGATCCTCGGCATCGTCTTCTCGCTCTTCCTCGCCGTTTTCGGCCTCTCGCGTGCGACCTGGACGTGGTTTGCGATCGCCCTGGTCTGCGGACTCGTCTTCTTCTTCGCCTATGGCTTCCGCAAGTCGAACCCGGCCGACGTTGTGCCGGTCGAAGAACCCGCCGGCATCCAAGAATACGCGTAACCCCGGCTAGCCGAGCATCGCGAGAGCTTGGAAGACCCAAAACCCGACAATCGACAAGCCTATCGATAACGTGAGCGAACCTTTGGCGTTAAATCCGGACGCAATGATCATGCATATCCCGATAATAACCAGAACGAGCCCGACACCGCAGTCGGTTACGAACAGATTCCGTCCGACGATGTTGAGCGTGTTCGCATCGGCATATGGCTTTATTATGAACGCGTGCAACAAACCAATGCCGCAGAAGCTAACGACGCCCGCCAGGATTCCGGAGCGAAGCGGATGGCGACGCATCATTGGGCGAGCGCTAGAGCGGCGGGAATTCAGAGGAGCGCTACTGCGCCGGGGCGTTCTGCGCCGTCGGCGCCATTCCGATGCCGGGAGTGATCACTTCGATGCGCGCGTTCCGAGGATCGTATCGCGCGTGCACGTGTAAGGCGCGCGCGACGGCGTCGAGCGAAACCATCACCCGGCCGCGCACGCGAAACGGAGGGTGCTTGAGCGTGAAGGACATGCCGTTGACCGTCGCGTGCTTATCGCCGACTCGGAGGCGCAGCGATTGCGCGCCGAGCACGACGTTGACCGCGCCATTTTTCGCGTCGACCTCCGTCTGAGCGCCGAGCGCATCTGCAACCGATCGCAACGGAACGAAAGCCTTGTCGCTGATGGTCGTTACCGGCGCAACGTCGCTATCCACGCGCTCGCCGTCGACCAACATCTCGATGGGGCGTGAAAACGCGAGCATCACGGATGCAATCAGCGCGATGCCGCCAACCAAGAGAACGCGACGGATCATACCGCAGTTTCGGCATTCTCCGGCGTTCTGCCGGTCTCCGATAGATAGGCGGGGTATTTTTCGGCGATCACCTTCTCGATTTCGAGTCGCAGCATCCCCAGCAGTTCCGTCTCGGGATACGTTCCGACGAGCTCGCCGGCGCGATAGATCGCGCCTTTGCCCTTGCCGCCGGCCACGCCGACGTCGGCCATCTTCGACTCGCCTGGACCGTTCACGACGCAGCCCATCACCGCAACCTTCACCGGCGCGCTGTAGGATTTGGCGATCGCCTCAACGGCACGCCCCAGCTCGAGCACCGAAATCTCAGCGCGTCCGCACGACGGACAGGCGGTGATCTCAAAGCCTTTCTCGCGCAAGCCGAGCGATTTCAGAATGCTCCAGCAGACCGGCACTTCTTCGATCGGATCGGCTGCGAGCGAAACGCGAATCGTGTCGCCGATCCCTTCCCAGAGCAGGATTCCCAAGCCGATCGAAGATTTGATCGTTCCATCGCGCAGCATGCCGGCTTCGGTAATGCCGAGATGCAAGGCGTACGGCGTTCCGCGATCGCGCAGGCGCTCGTCCATCAAACGATAGGCTTGCACCGTCGTCGCGACGTCGTGAGCTTTGAGTGAGATCGCGATCTCGGTGTGGCCATGCTCTTCCAGAATCTCGACATGCCGCAGTGCCGAGAGCACCATCGCGTCGGCAGTGTGTCCGAGCGATTTCTCCAAGTCCGGCGCGAGCGAACCCATGTTCACGCCGACGCGAATCGGAATCTCGCGAGCCTTCGCGGCCTCCACGACTTCCGTGACTTTCTTGACGTCTCGGATATTGCCCGGATTCAAGCGCAGCTTCGCGACCCCCGCTTCGATTGCGGCCAGCGCCATTTTGTGATCGAAATGGATGTCGGCGACGATCGGCACGGGAGAGCGATGGACGATCGCAGGCAGACCGGCCGCATCGGGCGCATCTTTGACCGTCACGCGCACGACCTCACAGCCTTCCATCGCCAGCCCATAGATCTGTTCCAGCGTCGCGTCCGCATCGGCGGTATCGGTCGTCGTCATCGATTGCACGACAACCGGATGGTCGCCACCGATCCAGACGCTCTTGGCGTCAGATTTTCCGGTCTTATTCTGCAAGAAGATCGGCTTGCTCTTACGCCGGATGCGCAGCATGACGGTTACATTACTCCCTGGCCGTTGACGATGCGAGCGATGTCATGAAAGGCGACGAGCATGATGAGCGCCATCAGCGCCGCAAAGCCGGCGATGTGCACCATCGCCTCCTTCTCCGGATCGACCGGGCGCCCGCGAATCAACTCGGCAATAATGAATGCGGCGCGGCCGCCGTCGAGTGCGGGAATCGGCAGCAGGTTGAAGAGACCCAAGGCGAACGAAATCGTCGCCGCGAGCGAAAAGTACGGTCCCCAACCCCAATCTTGCACCGTCGCCGCGACTTGCCCCATGCCGATGGGGCCGGCGATTTGCGGCGCGTATTTGGAGAACTGGGTTACGAGCAGGGCGATGCCGCCAAACGTCTGGTTTGCGATCGCAACGAACTCATCGGCACTCTGCCTCAGGGCCGCCCCGAAGCTCACGTGTTCGTACGCCGGAACCGGCGAGAAACCGATGCACCCAAGATTTCGGCCGACCTGCGCCGGACACGGTTTGGGAATCACGTAGACTTCGGTGCGCACGCCGTTGCGCTCGTAAACCAAGTCGAGCTTCTTGCCGAGCGCCGCGTGAATCGTGTCGACCAGAATTTTGCCGGAAGTAACGGCGCGGTCGTCAATTGCGACGATCCTGTCGCCCGGCCGGATTCCCGCAATCTCAGCCGGTGAACCGGGCAAGATTTCGCCGACGACCGGCTGATTCGCCCTGTCGCTGGCAACGCCGAATGCGAGCGCGCCGATCAGCAGAATCACGTAGCAGAGGACGAAATTTGAAACCGGGCCCGCCAGAATGATAGCGAGCCTGCGCCACGGCGACTTTGCCTGGAAGTTGCTCTCGGCGACCGTAGCGCTGCCGGCAAGAAAATCGCGTTGCTGCTGCGCTTCAGAGACGCGGTTGTCCTCGCCTTCCATTGCGCAAAACCCGCCGATCGGCAGCGCGCGCAGCGAATATTGCGTGCCGGTTCTCGGACTCGTCCAGGCAAAGAGTTTGGGGCCGAAGCCGACTGCAAACTCGTTGACGCGCACGCCGTTGCGGCGGGCGAGCACGAAATGCCCCAGCTCGTGCAGCACGATGAGGATCGAGAGCATCACGAGAAACGTGACGACCTTTTCGAATCCGATAAATGTGACGACGGCGAAGATGCTCAAACAATGGGCCTTTCGATGGCGGCGACTATCTCCCCGGCGGCGGTGCGCGCCTCCCCATCGGCCTTTCTTACCCCTCGGAGGGTCGGGTCTCCAGGGCTAACCCGCTTCATCGCCCCTTCGATCACCTCCGGAATGCGCCCAAACGCGATTTTCCCTTCGACGAAGGCCGCCACCGCAACTTCGTTCGCAGCCGAGAGCACGGCGGGCTGCGTCCCGCCCACGGCAAGCGCTTCGTATGCGAGGCGCACGCAAGGGAAGCGAGCCGGATCGGGCGCTTCGAATTCATAGCGCAGCTTCGCTTCGCCGTTCTTCCCACCGAGTAGCCGCAAAACATCGTCGTCGGCGATCGTGGCCGATCCTTGCTCGATGGATGGCAAGCGCCTGGGATAACTCAGCGCATAGCCGATCGGAATGCGCATGTCCGGCGCCGCAAGCTGCGATTTAACGCTGCCGTCGCTGAAGATCACGAATCCGTGCGCGACCGACTGCGGATGGACTACGATGCGAATACGGTCGCCGCCCAATCCGAAAAGCCGGCTGGCTTCGATAACCTCAAGACCTTTGTTCATCATCGTCGCGGAGTCGATCGTATTCTTCGTTCCCATGCGCCAGGTCGGATGCGCGAGGGCCGCGGAAAGGTCCGCGGTCTCCATAGCTTCGCGCGGCGTCCGCCAAAACGGTCCGCCTGAAGCGGTAAGCAGGATCGCCGCAACGCTCGAGTCTTCTTCGCCGACCAAACACTGAAAGATCGCGCTGTGCTCGCTGTCGACCGGCAAGAGCTGCGCGCCGCTCGCGCGTGCGCTTTGCACGAGCAGCTCGCCCGCGGCGACGATCAGTTCCTTGTTGGCAACGGCAACGTCGATGCCTCGCTCGACGGCGGCGAAGACCGCCTCGAACGCGACCGAACCATCGGTCGCCGCGAGCACGATCTGCGCGTCGCTCTCGACGGCCACGCGATGCAAGCCGGCGGCCCCGTCCTGCGCGGTGGCCGTGACCTTCGGGCCGAAGCGTCGGACCTGTTCGCGCAGCAGCTCGATATTGCGTCCGGCCGCTAGACCGACGACTTCGAACGCATCGGCGTGACGCGCGACGACGTCGAGCGCCTGCGTCCCGATCGAGCCGGTCGAGCCCAATATTGCGACGCGTCTGCGTCCTTCGACTCGGCTCAGGATGACACTCCTATACCTGCAGGATGCCGACCAGGTGCAGCGTCGCAAAGAACGTAACGCCACCTAACAAGTAAGAATCGAAGCGGTCGAGCACGCCGCCGTGACCGCCAATCGCCGCTCCCGCATCTTTAACGCCGGCATCGCGCTTAAACGCCGACTCCACCAAGTCGCCCACCTGCGCGGCGGCGCTGGTCGCGAGGCCCAGGGCCGCTCCCTGCCACCACTGCAGGTGAAGCTGCGGCAGCCAGGCCGCCGCGGTTGCGATGATCGTCACGATAACGAGTGAACCTATCGAACCCTCAATCGTCTTATTGGGAGAGATTCGCGTCCAGCCGTGCCGTCCGATACTCTTTCCGACCAGCATTCCAAAGGTGTCGGTTAAAGCGATGATCGCGATGACGTACACCGTCAGCGCCATGCCGTCGCCGTCGATCTGACGAATGAACACGAAGTACGTCAAGAGCTTGCCGATGTAGAGAACCGCGAGCAGCGTATAGGCCGTCCGGGCGAAGTAGCCTTTCTGCTCGCCGTACATGCCGATGGCAAACGCGACGATGACGATGCCGGCGAGAAGCACGCCCTCCCATTTGTGCAAGACGCCGAAAACCGCCATCGCGATGTACGCACAAACGCCCAGCACCGCTACCGGATATTCGAGCGGCTGGCCCTTGATCGCGCAGAGATAGTTGAACTCGTAGATACTCGCAAGTCCGATCGCGAGGATCAAGAGATAGAACGCCCACGGGAAGAAAACGCACAACAGGCCGACGGCCGCGAGGACCAAGCCGACGACGACGCGGCGCTCGGTCAAGTCCCGCCGAAGCGCCGTTCTCGCTGTCGAAAATCGCTCAACGCTCGTTTGAAGTCATCCTTCGAGAAGTCCGGCCAGTACACGTCGCTCATGATCAGTTCTGCGTACGCGGCTTGATAGAGCAAGAAGTTCGAGAGCCGCTGTTCGCCGCCTGGGCGAATGAGGAGGTCGAGCTCCGGCAAGCCGGCGGTGTAGAGATGGCGCGCGATGAGCGTTTCGTCGATCTGTTCCGGATCGAGTCTCCCCGCCGCCACGTCGCGGGCGATCGCGCGCACGGCGCGTTCGAGCTCGGCGTGCGAGCTATAGTTCACCGCGAGATTGAGCTGGAGCCCGGTGTTCGCGGCGGTTTGGGCCTGAAGCTCGGCCAGCGCGCGGCGGGGCGCGCCCGGCAACGACTCCCAATCGCCGATCACGCAAACGCGGACGTTATTGCGCCGCAGTTCGAGCAGCTCGTTGCGCGCGAAATAGACGCAAAGCTCGAAGAGCAGCGAGATCTCCCGCGCATCGCGATTCCAATTCTCGGTCGAGAAGCCGTAGACCGTGAGGGCTTCGACCCCGAGATCGCTGGCCGCGCGCGTCACGTGACGCAGCGCGATCATGCCGCGGCGATGCCCTTCAATTGCCGGCAGGCCACGCTCTTTGGCCCAGCGGCGGTTACCGTCCATGATGATCGCGATGTGCCGCGGGACGCTCCGCCGTTCGAGCGCCGGGCGCGCGTCCGCCGCAAGCGAAATGCTCACTTCCGGTACGCCTCATAGCCGACGGCCATCTCGGCAATCTCTTCGGTCTCGCCGGAAACGACCTGCAAGCGAAGCACTCGCAGTTTTCCGCAACCGATCCACGGACCGATGGGAACGAGCATTTGCATGCGGATGCGGCGCCCGCGCAGCGCGCGCCGCGCCTCTACTTCGGGCACGAGCACCAGATCCTCGTTCACACTTCCATAATTTCTTTTTCTTTTGCCGCGACGAGTCCGTCGATCTCCTTGACGTATCTATCCGTGAGCTTTTGAAGCGAATCTTGCATCCGCTTGTTGTCGTCTTCGGTGATCTCGTGAGTCTTGAGCTGCCCTTTGAGCTCGTCGTGCGCCCGGTGACGGACGTTGCGGACTGCAACCCTGCCGTCTTCGGCCTTCTTTTTGACTAACTTGGCGAGGTCGCGGCGGCGCTCTTCGTTGAGCGGCGGAATCGCCAGCCGGATCGCCCCCCCGTCCACATTGGGAGTCAATCCGAGATCGCTCTTCTCCACCGCCTTGCGGATCGACGCAACGACGCCCTTATCCCATGCGGTGATGAGCAGTGTCCGCGAATCCGGCGTCGACACGCCGGCGACCTGTTTGAGCGGAACGGATTGACCGTATGCTTCGACTACGATGCGATCGAGCAGCGCCAGTGAGGCCCGCCCGGTGCGGATCGACGCAAACTCGTTGCGGGTGGCTTCAACGCACTTGTGCATGCGCGACTCGATCTCTTTGAAATAGGTTTCCGTCACCCTGCGCCTCCCACCGGGGCGGTTTCACGGCGCCCCACGTACGTGCCGATTGCCTCGCCCCAAATCACCCGCCGGATATTGCCGGAAACCGACATATCGAAAACGATCACCGGCAGCGCGTTGTCCATGCAGAGCGCCATCGAGGTGGAGTCCATCACTTCGAGGCCGCGCTGCAGCACTTCCATATAGTCGAGCCGTTCGAAGCGCGTCGCGCGCGGGTCTTTCTTCGGGTCGGCCGTATAGATGCCGTCCACTTTGGTCGCCTTCAAGATCGCCTCGGCGTTGACTTCAACGGCCCGCAGCGCCGCCGTCGTATCGGTCGTAAAGTACGGATTGCCGGTACCGGCTGCGAAGATCACGACGCGGCCCTTCTCGAGATGCCTGATCGCGCGGCGACGGATGTACGGCTCGGCAATCTGGTGCATCGCGATCGCGGTTTGGACGCGCGATGCAACTCCCATCCGTTCCAACGAATCCTGCAGCGCGAGCGCGTTGATGACCGTCGCAAGCATTCCCATGTAATCGGCCGTCGCGCGATCCATGCCGGCTTCTTCGTGGACCTTGCCGCGCCAAATGTTACCTCCGCCGACTACGATCGCGACCGACACGCCGTCACGGCCGACCTCGGCAATCTGCTCCGCCATGATCTGGGTCGTGCTGACGTCGACGCCGGCACCGTTACCGGCGAAGGCCTCGCCGGATATCTTCAACAGGACCCGGCGAAACCGCGGACCGCCGTTACTCGCCAAGGGCATATCGCGTGAAGCGCCGCACACGGATCTTTTCGCCGAGCGCGCCGATCGCGCGAAAGATCAGCTCGCCGACGCTCATGGTGTCGTCCTTGACGAAGGCTTGGTCGAGCAAGCAATGTTCCTCGTACCACTTGTTGAGCTTGCCCTCGACGATGCGGTCGCCGACCTCCGGCGGCTTGCCTGCCGGAATCGCGGCCCGGAACTCTTCGCGCAAGCGATCGACGGTCTCGGCCGGAACGCTCTCGCGATCGATATAGCCGGGAGACATCGCGGCAACGTGCATCGCAATGTCGCGTGAAAGCTCCGCGAACTTCGGATTGCGTGCAACAAAATCGGTCTCGCTGTTGACCTCGACGAGCACGCCGATCTTGCCGCCGGCGTGGATATAACTCATCACCAGACCCTCTTCGGCGGTACGCTCCGCCTTTTTCGCGGCCTGCGCCGCGCCGCGCTCGAGCAGCAACGCCTTGGCGCGCTCCACGTCGCCGGCCGCATCGAGCAGCGCACGGCGGCAATCCAGCATCGGCGCGCTCGTCTCTTCACGCAGCGCCTTGATCTCTTCGGGCTTCGGCTGATACGAAATCAAGGGCTTACCTCCGCCATCGTCGCCGGCACCTCGTCGTACTCCGGCGGCGTTTCATAGGCGTCTGCATCGTAGGAGCTCTCACTTTCGGTGCGGCCCTCGATGATCGCATCGGCGATCTTGCCGACCATCAACTTAACCGCACGGATTGCGTCGTCGTTACCGGGAATCGGATAATCGATTTCGTCGGGATCGCAGTTGGTGTCGATCACCGCGATGATCGGAATTTTGAGTTTGCGCGCCTCCAGGACCGCGATTCGCTCCTTCTTCGGATCGACGACGAAAATCGCATCCGGAAGCCGGTGCATGTCCTTGATTCCGCCGAGGAAGCGCTCCAAGCGGTTCATCTCGTCCTGGAGCCTCGCGACCTCTTTCTTGGGAAGCCGATCGAAGTCGCCTTGCAGTTTCATGTTCTCGAGCTCGCGCAGCCGCGCGATGCGTTTTTGAATCGTCGCGAAGTTCGTGAGCGTCCCGCCCAGCCAACGCTGATTGATGAAGTAGGTGCCGGCCCGCTCGGCCTCTTCCCGAACGACGTCTTGCGCCTGCTTCTTGGTGCCGACGAAGAGAATGACGCGGCCCTCGCGGGCGAGCTGCTTGACGACTTCGTACGTCTCGCGCAGCCGCTGCACCGTGAGCGCCAGATCGATGATGTAGATCCCGTTGCGCTCTTGGAAAATGTAGGGCTTCATCTTGGGGTTCCAACGGCGGGTTTGATGGCCGAAATGGACCCCTGCTTCGAGGAGCTCCCTCATGGTCACGACGGTCATAACGTTACCTTTCTGGCTCCCGGCCGCGGCCCTTCCCTGGCATCGCGGTCGCGTCGTGGAACCATCGCCACCCAGCTTCCTTGCGGGGTGAAGTGATAGACAGCCGCGCGATTATAACACGGGAGGCACGACCATCCAAGGGGAAAGCCGCGCGGCATGCGCTGGCTCGTTACGGGCGGATTGGGCTTCATCGGCTCGCACTTCATCCGCCTCGTACTGCACGAGCGGCCCGACGTCGAGATAGTAAATCTCGACGCCCTCACCTACGCGGGGAATCCTGAGAACCTTGCCGACGTGCTCGAAAACTCACGGTACCGGTTCGTCCGGGGCGACATTTCCGACAGCGCAGCCGTCCGCGCGGCGTTTGCCCTGGGCGGCGACGCGCTCGTGAACTTCGCGGCCGAGACTCACGTCGATCGCTCGATTGCGGCGCCGGAGGCGTTTCTGCGAACCGACGTACTCGGCACGCACGTTTTGCTTGAAGCATTCCGGAAGCTCGGCGTCCCTCGCTACGTCCAGGTCTCGACCGACGAGGTCTATGGCGACGTTCCGGACGGCGAATCCGGCGAACGCGACGCGCTTCGACCGCGGAGTCCTTATGCGGCGAGCAAGGCGGCCGGCGATCTGATCGCGCTGGCGTATCACACGACCTACGGAGCGCCGGTGCTCGTGACGCGCGGGAGCAACACCTACGGGCCCTATCAATACCCCGAGAAGATCGTGCCGCTCTTCGTGACGAACTTGCTCGAAGATCGTCCCGTGCCCGTTTACGGTGACGGGCTGCAGATTCGCGACTGGCTGTACGTCGACGACCACGCGCGCGCGATCCTCCACGTACTCGAACACGGCGCCGCAGGTGAAGTCTACAATATTTCGGGGCAGACGCCGATGACCAATCTCGATCTCACGCGGCGGCTCGTGCGCGAGTGCGGACGCACGATGAAAACGCACGTCGAACACGTCGCCGACCGTCCCGGGCACGATCGGCGTTACGCCGTCAGCGCGGCCAAGCTTCGAGCGCTCGGATGGGCACCGCGCACGAGCTTCGACGACGGCATCGCGCGAACGGTTCAGTGGTATCGCGAACACGAGTCATGGTGGCGGCCGCTCAAAGAGAACACACACGCGTGATCAAGGGCATCGTTCTGGCGGGCGGGCTCGGTACGCGGTTGCGGCCGCTCACGAAGGTTACCAACAAACACTTGCTTCCGGTTTACGACCGGCCGATGATTTACTATCCGCTCGAAACGCTGCGACGGGCGAGAATTCGCGAAGTTATGCTCGTTACCGGCGGCAACTCCGCGGGAGATTTTCTGCGCCTGCTCGGCAACGGTGATGAAGTCGGTCTCGAAAACATCTATTACACCTACCAGGAGGGAGAGCGCGGCATCGCCGATGCGCTTCGCCTCTGCGAACGGTTTGCCGACGGCGAGCGCATCGTAGTGATTCTCGGAGACAACATCCTCGAGGATGACATCGCGCCGTACGTGCACGAGTTCGAAGCCCAAGCTTCGGGCGCACGCATCCTGCTCAAAGAGGTCGATGACGCGCAGCGGTTCGGGGTTCCCGTTTTCGATGGCGATCGGATCGTCGCAATCGAGGAGAAGCCGGTACGGCCGAAGAGCCGCTACGCGGTCGCCGGCGTCTACATGTTCGATACGCGCGTCTTCGATTTCATCGGCGAACTGACGCCGTCGGCGCGCGGCGAGCTCGAGATCGCCGACGTCCACAACCGCTACATCGCTGCGGGTGATTTGCGCTACAACGTGCTCGAAGGCGCCTGGAGCGATGCCGGCACCTTCGAAAGCCTCTTTCGCGCCGGAGAGTTAGCCTTTCGCGTGCGGAAGGATAGGCAGTAGCGCCAGCGCTACTACCACGAGCACGCCTGCCAGGGCGCTGCGGAACCAGCGCTCGGGCAAGCGCGTGACGAAGTGCGTACCGACGAAGACTCCCGGAATAGAGCCCAACAGCAACGACGCCGAGATCACCGGATTGACGTCCCCGAGCTTCCAATGCCCGATGAGCGCCGGTACGAGCACAACGACCGCGAACGCAAGATCGGTGCCCACGAGCCGCCGAAGCGCAACGCTGGGAGCAATCACCAGCAAGAGCGGCAACGTCAACGAGCCGGCGCCGATCGAGGTAACGCTCACGCAAATGCCCACGAAAAAGCCGAGGCCGGCGAGCCGCCAAATAGGAATGTTGTCGTCCGGCGCGGCCGGCGCGTCGCGAGCGAGCTTCTTGTTGAAAATGATTCCGGTCGCGGAGATCAGGAGTGCGCAAGCAACGGCGATACGCAGCACGAGCTCCAGCTGCTTCACGTCGAGATGCTGCTTGAGATAGGCGCTGATCAAGACGCCGATGATCGCGCCGGGAAGTCCTCCAAGGGCAAGTCGCCAGAGCACCGACCACTGTACCGTGCGCGCTCGAACGTGTGTCAGCATCGCCACGATCTTGGTTCCAAGGGCGAAGAGGAGGTCTGAACCGATTGCCGAGTTCGTGCTGACGCCGAGGAAAATCAGCAGCGGCGTCGTTATGGCCCCGGCGCCTACACCGCTGTACGACATGCACGTGCCGACGATAAATCCGACGATGACGTAACTCCAGGTGATCGTCATAATGCCCCGCCGTTCTTACAGTCCTGTTTGATAATCTGAGTCAATAGCTTAAGTCAATTTCCCGGGTCACTCTTTAGGGAGCGCGCGGAATTCTCCCGCCGGGAGGCGGCGGCGTCGATTTCTGGGATGTCCGCCTTTTCGAGCGGTGGACGGCTAGCCCTTCAGGTGCGGCACGATGGGCAACAAGGCCAAAGCCACGACGACCAAGACTCCGGCGAGCGCCCCGCGGAACCACCGCTCCGGCAGCTTCGTCACGAAAAACGAACCAAGGAATACGCCAGGAATCGAGCCCATCAGCAACGATGCTGCGATCGAGGTATTCACATCCCCGATTCGCCAATGGCCAAGTAGGGATGGCACGAGAACTACCACCGCAAAGGCAAGGTCGGTTCCCACCAATCGGCGTAGGGCGACTGCGGGCGCGGCGAGCAGCAAGAGCGGCAACATCATCGAGCCCGCGCCGATCGAAGTTACGCTCACACTAAGACCTACAAAGAAGCCAATCAACGCGAGGCGCGTCGTCGGCATCTCGGCGCTGTTTTTACCCGGGCCGTCGCCGGCAAGCTTGCGGTTGAAAATTATCCCCGCGGCCGAAACGAGCAACGCGATGGCTACCGCGATCCGCAGGACGTGCTCGAGCGTCTTGATTTCCAGGTGGTTGTGAAGATACGCGCTGACGATGACGCCGAGGCAAGCACCGGGTAATCCCCCAAGCGCGAGTCTCCAGAGCACCGACCACTGGACGGTACGGCGCTGCAAGTGCGCGATCATAGCGACGACGCGAGTACCGAGAGCAAAGAGCAAATCTGAGCCAATCGCCGTGCTCGTCGGGACCTGGAGAAAGATCAAAAGGGGCGTCGTGATCGCACCGGCGCCGACGCCGCTATAAGCGGTGCAGGTCCCGACGATGAATCCGACCAGTACGTATTCCCAATTGATGTTCATGGCGTGGTCATG
>DASXGO010000373.1:0-2865 GCA_036489055.1 Candidatus Cybelea sp.
AGCGACGTTGGTTACGTACTGCTTCGAACGTCCGCTACTGAAGATACGTCTTAAAAATCGAGCGCGTTAGGTCCGCGGCGATGTTTAGCCGAGCTGCGACTTGAAAACGCTCTCAGTTATCGACGCAATTCCCGGAACGCGTACCTCTTTACCTTGGAATCCGGTAACGAACGTCCAGACCCAAACGATCAATCCGAGGAGCCACAGGATCGGTTCGAGGATCCAAAGGTGAATGAACGTAAACACGAAGCTGAGGACGAAGTACACCACCCAGATTGTGATCGACTGCGCCGCGGCCCATTTAACAAAGCGATTCGTGCCGCCGCCGACGAGCATAACGATCCCGCCGAGCAGACAGAAAAGATACGCGAGCCCCGCTGCAACGTTCGCGTCGAGTCCGAACGGTGTGTCTTTCGGGGGTTGAGTTACGGCCATCTTGGTCCTTTCCGCTAGAAAGCGGCTCGGAGTTTAGGCTTGCTTTGCTCCGGCTCCCCGCCGAACCTCCGTCGACCGCTTGCCGGTAACAGGCGCGGCCGATACGCGCGAGAAACGAGCGCCAATGCACCGTGCCCGGTACGTCCTGCTCGTGTTGCCGTTCGTCGGCACGCTGATTCCGCCGATCTATAACCACGCCCGTCCGGCACTCTTCGGAATGCCGTTCTTCTACTGGTATCAGCTCGCATGGGTGTTGGTGACCGCGGCGTTGCTCGGGATATTCGTCGGCGTTACTCGCGAGCGCCGCAATGGCTAGCGCGGCCGCGGTGCTGTCGGTCGCGGTGCTCGCTGCCACCGCGTTGGGCTTCGGCGCGGCGCGGTGGGGCGGCGCGAATCTCTCGCAGCTCGAAGAGTGGGCGCTCGGCGGCCGCAGCTTCGGCACCGTCGTCTCGTGGTTTTTGCTGGGCGGCGATCTCTATACCGCGTACACATTCATCGCAGTACCTGCGCTGGTCTATGGTGTCGGTGCACTCGGCTTCTTCGCGGTACCGTATGCCACGATAGCCTATCCCATCGCGCTGGTCGTGCTGAGCCGATTTTGGGTAGTGGCGCGGCGGCGGGGCTATCTGACGACCGCCGATTTCGTGCGCGACCGCTACGGCGATCGCGCCCTCGAGATTGCAGTCGCTTTGACGGGCGTGGTCGCAGCGCTGCCGTACATCGCGCTCCAACTCGTCGGAATGCGGGCGGTGTTCGCTCAGTTCAGCACGCTCGGCGCCGCCGGCGCGCTGCCCGCACTGACCATCGCCTTCGTTTTGCTTGCGGCATATACGTACGTAAGCGGTCTCCGAGCTCCCGCCATGATTGCGTTCGTCAAAGACGCCCTGATCTACGCCACCGTCATCGCGGCCATCATCGTGATCCCCGCAAAACTGGGCGGCTGGGAGCACGTTTTTTCGTCCGCCGAGGCCGCGCTCGCGCGGCGGCCGCATCCCAGCTCGATCTATCTCGCGCCGGGGCAATACTTCACGTATGCGAGCATGGCCTTCGGTTCGGCGCTCTCGCTCTTCATCTATCCCCATTCGATCACGAGCGTGCTCGCGGCGCGTAGCCGGGAGGTGATCCGGCGCAACGCCGCGTTGCTGCCTATCTATTCGCTGTTGCTCGGCCTGCTCGCGTTATTGGGATACTGCGCGGTGGCGGCGCGCATCGGCGCGAACGATGCGAGCAACGTCGTACCACTGCTTTTTGCGCGCTTCTTTCCGGGCTGGTTCGCGGGCCTCGCCGACGCCGCCGTTGTCATCGGAGCGCTCGTTCCGGCGGCGATTATGTGCATCGGCGCCGCGAATCTCTTCGCGAGCAACGTCTTTCGTGAGTTCTCCCCGGAGCGCTCGCCGGTCCGGACGCTCGTTGCCAAGCTGCTTACGCTCGCGATCGCGGCCTTCGCGCTGCTCGTCATCTTCTTCGTACCCGTGCCGTTTGCGATCGACTTTCAGCTACTCGGAGGAGCCTTGATGTTGCAAATCTTTCCAGCGTTCGTACTGGGACTCTGGACGCGGTGGTTCCATCCCAAGGCGCTTTTCGCCGGCTGGGCATGCGGCCTGGCGGCGAGTTGCGCGATGGCTATCACGAGCGGATTCAACGCCAACTATACGATCCACGTGTTCGGCGGCTCGCTCACCGGCTTTATCGCGCTCTACTCGTTGGTGGTCAATCTGCTCGTCGCTACCGCGCTGACCGCGTTGCTCCGCGCGCGACGGCTGTCGGGCGGCCTCGATCGCACCACCGCGGCGGATTACGCATGAGCGAGTCGATCAATCCGGCCGGCTGGCCGCGCCCAAGTGGATACTCCAATGGCGTCGTCGCCGAAGGCCGCTATCTCGCGATTTCGGGTCAGATCGGCTGGAACGAGCGCAACGAGCTGGTCGGCGAGGGCTTTTTGGAGCAGGCGCGCCAAGCGCTGCGCAACGTCATCGCGGTGTTAGACGCGGCCGGCGGAGGCCCCGACCATTTGGTTCGGCTGACGTGGTATATCACCGACAAGAACGAGTACCGCGCGAACCTGCGCGGGCTCGGCGAGGCGTATCGCGAGATCGTCGGCGCTCACTATCCCGCAATGGCGCTCGTGCAAGTCGCGGCGCTGCTCGAAGAAGGCGCGAAAGTCGAGATCGAAGCGACCGCGGTGCTGCCCGCGCGATAGCCTTGACGCGCACCCGGCTGCGTGGTATCGTTTGCCCCATGTTTCAACGCGCGGACGCGATGATGCCGACCACGGGACGCATGTGCATGCAGGCGTTGGGGCTGTCGTGAAGCGCGCGTAATCTTAAGACCAAATGCTTCTCGCGCCCCTCGCAGCCTGCGGGGGGCGCTTTTTTATCCTCGCTTTCCCATCGAACAAGGAGGCCTGGAACTATGACAACGACCGTAGGA
>DASXGO010000421.1:0-7425 GCA_036489055.1 Candidatus Cybelea sp.
TCCATTTTCACGGAATCGGATCATCGCCGAAGGCTCCCGGCGATGACGTGCTCGGTACGCTGGCACGACCCGGCGAGAGCCTTCACTACGTCGTGCACATACCGAAGAATCAAGAGCCGGGGCTCTACTGGTATCACCCGCACGTGCACGGGCAGACGGCTTTTCAAGTCGGCTCGGCCGGCATGTCCGGAGCGATCATCGTCAACGGCTTGGAGCACCACTTACCGGGGCTTGCAAAGATGCGCGAGCGCCTCATCATCGTGCGGGCCGTGGGAATCGGTGCGACGTTACGGCGCCGTGGCGGAGACGACGACATGCCCGGCATGGACGGTATGGCGACGCCGCAGCGAATGAAACCGCAGGCGTACAACACCGAGCCGTGCGGCTCAGACCTGGGATTTCAAACCACGCTCAACGGTGCCTATCAGCCGGTCATCACGATCCGGCCGGGCGAGAAGCAATTCTTCCGCGTCATCAACGCGTCGGGTCACAAAACACTCAAGCTCGACGTCGGTTCGCGGATGGAGCTCGTAGCGATCGATGGTTTCGCGCTCGACAGCTGGCCCGGCACGCCGCCCACAAAGATGGTGCAAACCCTCGTCATCCCTCCGGCCGCGCGCGCCGAGTTCGTCGTCACCGGTCCACGCGGCGGCTTCGGCACGTTTAAGACGCTCTGCTTCGATAGCGGAATCGTTGGCGATCGCGATCCGCAACTGAAGCTCGCAACGCTGCGCGCGCCGCGCCGCCAGGGGGAGCAGAGTCGTGAAATGGGCGACGAGCCGTTGACCGTCGGCGCGCCGTTGCCGAGCAACGTCTATACGACCGCGCTGCCGCCGATCGCCGCGAAGCGAACCGTGACGTTCAGCGAAGGTCCGAACCGCTTCTTCATCAACGGCAAGGCCTTCTCAATGAGCGACCCGCCGACGTACGTCGTGCACACCGGAACCGTAGAGGAGTGGCATATTCACAACACCTCGCCGGAAGTGCACGATTTCCACATTCATCAGCTGCACTTTCTCGTCAAAGAAATCGACGGCGTCAAGGTCACCCATCCCTACTGGGCCGACAGTCAGCTCATTCCGCACCTGCGGCGAGACGGAAGCCCGGGATCCCTCGTTTTGATCATGGATTTTCGCGATCCGAAGATCAAAGGCACGTTCCTCTTTCACTGCCACATTCTCGATCACGAAGATCTCGGGATGATGGCGAAGATTCAGGCGATTTAAACATGAGAACCAGCACCGTACCGCGGCTCCCGCTCGTTTTTGCGATCTCCGCGATCTTGGCCGGCTGCGGCGCGGTTACGTCAACGGCGCCGGCGGTGCCGTCGGGCGCACCGTTCGCTGTGCGAACGTTCGACTCGACCGGTTCGTGGATGGAACCGTCGGCCGCCAAAGGCGACCTTCTCTACGTTTCGGACACGCGCGGCAGCGTCGACGTTTTCTCGTATCCGAGCGGAAAGCCGGCCGGCGTTTTGCGCGGCTTCCGTAACCCGGCGGGGCTGTGCGCCGACGCGAAGGGCAATGTCTTCGTCGTCGACAGCGACGCTCTGGACATCGTCAAGTTCCGCCACGGCGGCACGAAGCCCATCAAGACGCTGCTGATGTTCGGTTACTATCCATTCGGCTGCGCGGTCGATCCCAAGACCGGCGACCTTGCGGTAGCAAATTATATCTCTCAATCGCAGGGTCCGGGCAGCCTCTCGATCTTCAAGGCGGGCGAATCCATCCCACGGTCGTACACCGACAGCGGGATGAACGCGTTTTACTTCTGCAGCTATGACGACCACAGCAACGTCTTCGTGGACGGGTCGGATAGCGGCAGCCGCCATACGAAATTCGCCGTGCTCGCCAACGGCAGCAGCACGCTGACCACGGTCAGCGTCGATAAAACGATTACGTATCCGGGCGGCGTTCGATGGGACGGCACGGACCTGGCGGTTCAAGATGCCGCGACGCGGATGCTCTACCGCTTCAAGATGTCCGGAACGAGTGGAAAGTCGGTCGGGACCGCCCGATTCGACGGCGACAAAACCACGCTCGAGACCGATTTATGGATTGACGGCAAAACGATCGTGATGCCCTATGGCAGCGTCAGCCGTCACGTCAATAAAGTCGGATTTTGGAACTATCCCGACGGCGGCGCGCTGCAGAATTCACTCACGGTCAAACGAGCTGCGGAGCTCGTCGGGGTAACGGTTAGTCTCGCCCACCGCTAAATCCCAACCCGACACCGCATGGCGGCGCGGCGCCGTGCTCGTGCCGATTCTCGCGCCGCCGCCGCACAGCATGATTTTCGTCGAACGGGCGCGGCATCTGCGCCGCCACCCGGGGCAGATCGCCTTTCCCGGCGGCGCGTCCGATCCAACCGACGCCGGAGACCCCGTGCGCACGGCGCTGCGCGAACTCGAGGAAGAGACGGGCGTCGCGCCCGAGCGCGTGCGCGTCGTCGGGCGGCTGCCGGATTCCCATCAAGAGCTATACCGGTTCATCATCACGCCGATCGTCGGCGTCCTCGATGCGACAACCCGATTTCGCGTCGACGGCGAGGAGATCGCCGGCATTTTTGCGGTGCCGTTAGCAGCGATCTTCGCTTCCGGGGCGGTCTATGAAGATGCAGCGATCGCGAGGTTACGCGGCAAAGCGATGTACGCATTCGATTACGAAGGGCGGCACGTCTGGGGCTTTACCGGCAGAATGCTCAAATCGTTCGTCGATGCCTGGAGCGCGCCGGAATCCCCGCTGCGCCGCGCGGCTGAAGCGGCGTTCTAAGGCTTGCGCTTTTCGGCGAGCGCTTTGACGACTTTCAACGGGATCGCACCGCCGGGAATGACGAGATTGAGCGTTTCCGCGCCGATGTCGTAGAGGTTCTCCGGCTTGAGCAGCTTCGCGACCGCCGCCATCGTTGCGGACGGCCGCATTTGCAGCTCTCCGGTGATCGCGTCGATTGCCACCTCGGCCGACTTATTTTTGGAAGCCCAGACGCATTTGAAATTATAGGTCGGACGAAGGTAGAGATCGATGCACTCTACGGTTACGCGTTCTTCCTTGAACTCGTCGGCTTCGGCAGGCCGGAAGTCGTCGCCGAGCAAGGCGCGGATCACCGCTGAGGCTCGAACGGCCGGTGCGACGATCTTCGCGCCTTCGGGCGAAAACTCGTCGAGATTCACGGGCGCTGCCTGCGCCTTTGCGTACGCCTGCGCGTTCACCGCTTCGTTGGTGAGACCGTCGAGCCAGAGTTCCTTTTGCTCGTCGCGCTCGCAGTGCTCCGTGACCGGCACGTTGATCGCACCGGCTTTGACCGCATAGTCGCTTCCGTTTATGCTCACCGACACCACGTTGGGCGCCTTGACCGGCACCCGGTACGACTCGCTTCGATCGAAGACGAAGCGGAGACGCGCCTTGGCATGCCATACCGGTAGATACCAAAGCCCTTCATCCGAGATCGCGATGTCTTCGTCTTTAGGGCGCGAGAAGAGCCGTGAGAGCGTGCCGAAGACCGAGCCCTTTTGGGCGCTCGCTCGGCCGCGCGCTTCCTCTGCGGTGAACAACGGGTCGTAGCGAAAAGCACCTTTCTCGGCGATTTCAATCTCCATGCCGCACTATTGTATAATTGCTAGCGGACGCCCGCAACGTAATCATGAAGAAAGTCTAAACCGCCGGCTTTAGACTTTTTTCATCTTCGCGGTTCATATCCTAAGCCATCATCGGGCCCCGTGCCCGTGTTTAGGAGTGAGTCGATGTTCAAGCCCAGAATTGAATTCGTCACAGCCGGTATTGCGGTAGCCGCCCTAACAATCCTCAGCGCCTGCAAGAGCGGGAACTATTCACCGCTGCCCACTACCGCGCAAGCGCCCTCGGTCCGGCAATTTGATAACCAATCCCCCTTCGAAGAACCTTCGGATGTTTCGCCGGATGCATCCATATTAAAGCAGCTCAAGAAACAAGTCGTTATCGGCTCGGCGGTCGACCCGGTAAATGGCGCTCAGAATCCGTACGGATTGACCGTTGCACCGACGACCGCCGGTGCGTTCACTAAAGGCGATTTAGTGATCTGCAATTTCAACGCGAAGTCGAACGTGCAGGGCACTGGACGTTCGATCGTCGCGCTGCACCCCGATCCGGGCTCGAAACCGATGCACGTTTCGGCCATCAAAGAGATCCACGGCTGCGATGCGCTCGCGCTCGACGTGGACGACACCGTGTGGGCGGCGGTAATGGTTGCGAACGACAATCCCGTGCTCGACCCCAACGGGAAACTGCAGAGTAACATCTCCGGAAAACCCTTCGATCAGCCGTGGGGCCAGGCGCTCGCGCGCCGCGGCGCCACGTCGTACTTCTACGTGAGCAACGCCGGAACGGGTACGATCGTGCGGATCAAAGTCGGGACGAAGTTCACGTGGCAGGTGATCGCCACCGGATTCCCGGTCAATCACGGCAAGCCCGGAACGGCCTTGGCGCCGTCCGGCCTCTCCTACGACGACAAGATCGACACCCTGTATTTTGCCGACGGGATGAACGACACGATCGTTGCGTTCAAGAACGTTTCGAAGGTTCCAAAGAACGGCATAAAGGCGATCCACAACGGCATGGATTTCAATGGGCCGGCATCCGGCGACGCGCGCATCGTCTATGCGGGTAAGCCGCTCAACGGCCCGATCAGCACCGCGCTGCTGCCGAACGGAAATATCATCGCCGGCAACACGCTCGATCCCACCGGAAAGAATCTCCTCATCGAAATCTCGGCCGGCGGAAAGCTTCTCGACGTTCTGAACGTGGATAAAGGGGCAGCGGGTGCCCTCTTCGGGCTCGCGGTGACCGGCTCCAAGCTCTCCGACATCAAGGTCTACTTCGACGACGATAACGATAACGACGTTCAGATGCGGGAACAGTGAGCTGGTTTATACTTGCTTAACGTTTTGACAGTACGATGGAATTCGCTCGACGCTCCCAGGCGATCTCAAAAGGAGCATAGTGAATGATAGTAGTCTCACGATCCTATCTGGCGGTGTTGTGTGCGGTCCTTACCGGGTGTGCGGGTGGAGGGAGCTCTCCGACGAGCTCCCTCCCATCAGGGTCCGGAATGGCGCAGCGTGGCGCACCGCAAGATCAGCGTGGTTGTCAGAACGACGGAGGGGGCTTAGCGGTAGTTCCCTGTTCGATAACCTTCAACTCGGGCAACCCCGGGCCCGTGCAAGTCAGCGTCCTGCGAAATACGGACGGAAATCGCAACGGCGGCGGACGTATTCGCGAACAAGACAACTGTGCGTCGAACGGCATCGCGACGATTGCACGTGATTCGAAGGGCATCTTCACCGTAACGGCGGGATCCACGCAAGGTTCGTGCGACGCGCAGTTCAGCGTCAGCGGGCGGCGGGGCGGTAATCACGACGGTGACCGTGGCGGAAACGGAAACCTGCACATCACGAACGAGCTCTGATCGCCCGATCATGCGAAGGAATCGGGAGCCGTCCAAACCGGCTCCCGATTCGCCCGCGGGAGGCGATTGCGCGCGCGGTGGGTACGACGACACTATGAAAAGCACGATCGCCGGCTTGCAGCGCGCCGGACGAAGTTATGTCGTCGCCCTAGATGTAGAGGATGACGTCCTCGAACGGCTCGCGGAGTTCTTGCGCGCCGAACGCATCGCCGCGGCGAAGTTCTACGGCATCGGCGGCTTCCGACGCGTCACGCTGGCTTATTACGACATGGAGGCGAAGCGCTATCTGCCAATTGAGGTCGACGAGCAGGTCGAAGTCGTTTCATTGATCGGAAACGTGGCGACCTATCGAGGAGAGCCGCGCGTGCACGCACACTGCGCCGTCGGGCATCGCGACGGGCGCACGACGAGCGGACATCTCGTCTCCGGCATCGTTACGCCGACGCTGGAGCTTCTGGTTGAAGAGCTCGCCGCGGACCTGCGCCGCGTCGATCGGCCGGAAATCGGGATTCCGCTGCTGGATTTCTAACGCGTCTTCGCGTGCTTATCGACACCGTCGACGAGGATGTCGACGATGTTCGTTACGATTGGTTCCGGCGGAGACTTGGGCGCTTTGTGGCGCCAGTTCATCGCGGAGCCGGCGAGCGCAGACGATATCAACATCGCAGTGCAATCCCCGAACCTCGGTAACAGAAAATCGGTGAGCTGCGCCTCCATCGTCCGCTCGAACTGCGGTTCGAAGTCGCGATCGACCCGGCAATTGCGGTGCGAGCCGACGAACGCAAAGATGTTCTTCCCGACTATCGCGAGCATGGTGCGCGTGTCGGGGGCGCTCAGTGGATCGCCCTCGGCAAGACGCGCCGCGACGTCTTCGCGAATCAGCGCGTCGAGCAACGCGAACTTATCCGTGTAGTGCGCGTAGAAGGTCGCGCGGTTTACGGTCGCGCGGTCGGCGATGTCTTGCACGCTGACCGACTCGAAGCTCTTCTCGCCGAGCAGCGAGACGAGCGCGTCGCGGATCAGCTTTTGAGTTCGCGTTACGCGCGGGTCGACGCGCGCGGGCCGCTCGGCGACGCTCGTTCCCATCAGTTTTTCCGTTTCGTCGGGTAAGCGACATTTTTGCCAATTTGTCGGTTGACTGGGCTTCCCGACACGAGTATGCTACGCGACATAAGGCGATTATACAACAAATGTCGCCAATCTGCAACCCCGAGAGGAGCCCCAATGACCGCCCAACTGCAAGAAAGCACGGTTTACAAGCTGGACCCGGCCCACACGAGCGTCGAGTTCGTCGTCCGGCACCTGATGATCACCAAGGTTCGCGGCCGCTTCACCGCCTTCGACGGGCAGGTCGAGCTGGCGCCGCAGAACGACCTTCCGAGGTCGATTAAAACGAGCATCAACGCCGCTTCGATCGATACTCGCGAGGAGCAGCGCGACGCGCACTTGCGCTCCGCCGACTTCTTCGATGTAGAGAAATACCCCGAGCTGAGTTTCGAGAGCACGCGTATCGACGGTACGCCGGACGACTTCACGATCGACGGCAAGCTCACGATCCATGGCGTTACGCGCGACGTAACGTTGGCGGGGAGCTTCGAAGGCCGAGTCACCGATCCGTGGGGCGGCGTACGCGTCGGCTACACTGCGCAGGGAAAGATCAACCGCAAAGACTTTGGACTCAACTGGAATGCTGCGCTCGAGACCGGCGGCGTGGTCGTCGGCGACGAGGTTCGCATCGAGCTCAACGTCGAGGCCGTGCTTGCGAACGAGGAGAAGTAGCTAGGCCGAGTGTTAGCACAAATCGCGCTTATCGTGGCAGCCGCGACCGCACTGCCGTCGCCTGCCACGATCGACGCGGTCGTTCGCAAGAGCATGGCCGCCAATCATCTGCGCGCGGTCATCGTAGAGGTCCGCTCGGATGGGAGCGATGTCTATAAGGACGCCATCGGCGACTCCATGACCGGCGTTCCGGCAACGGCCGACATG
>DASXGO010000426.1:0-6315 GCA_036489055.1 Candidatus Cybelea sp.
GAGACGGCCGCCGTGATACTCCTCCCCGTATTCGCCGGAAATGTACTCACGCGCGGCTGCGCGAGCTTGATCGCTGATGCGCGTCGAGTCGGTTCGCATGTAAGTGATGAGACCGGTGGTTCCCTCGCTGCCGCCGAGATCGACGCCTTCGTAGAGCGCTTGCGCGACCTGCATCGCCCGGCGTACGCGCATCTTCAGCCGGCGCGAGGCCTCTTGCTGCAGCGTCGAGGTCGTGAACGGCGCCGGCGAATTACGCCGGACTTCCCTCCGCTTGATCGACGAAACGCGATATTGCGCGCCCTCGAGCGCTTGCAGCACCGCCTCCGCCTGGCCGCCCGTTATAATCTCGATCTTCTCGCCGCGGCGACTGACGAGCTCCGCCGAGAACGGCACGCCGGAATGCTCTGCGCTTGCGAGCAACGCCGCGATCGTCCAATACTCCCTGGGAACGAAAGCTTCGATCTCGCGCTCCCGGTCGACAATCAGCTTCACCGCGACCGACTGAACGCGGCCCGCCGAGAGGCCGCTGCGCACTTTCGACCAGAGAAGCGGTGAAATCTTATAGCCGACGAGGCGATCCAGAATCCGCCGCGCCTGCTGTGCGTTGACGCGGTGCATGTCGATCATATGCGGATGCTTGAGCGCCGCCAGCGCCGCTTCTTTGGTGATTTCGTGCAGCTCGATGCGCTTCGGACGCGGCAGTTTCAGGAGCTCCGCCAGGTGCCAAGCGATTGCCTCGCCTTCGCGATCCGGATCGGTTGCGAGATAGACGTCGCTTGCGGTTTTTACAGCGCCTCGCAGCTCTTTGATAACCTCGCCTTTGCCCTTGATCGTGAGGTATTTTGGGGTAAAGTCGTGCTGGACGTCGACGCCCAGCGTGCTCTTCGGAAGGTCGCGAACGTGCCCTACCGACGCTTTCACCGCATAGCGCGCGGGCAGAAACTTCTTGATCGTCCGAGCCTTTGTCGGCGACTCCACGATGATCAGGGGCTTTTTCACGGGCCTTAGTATACCGCCGGGGTCAACCCCCGGACAAATTGCGTCGCGCGCGGGCGCGCGCAGTTTATCCTGAGCATGTCGAACGATGCTTCATTAATTTGCATCATTTTATGAAATCATCTATGATGCGTTCAAAAGCGCAAATTGCGCTGTCCACTTAACGCTTATCGTCCCCGGGGACGAGGAGGAATGAATGGACTCTGATTCCACAGTGAACGGCGGTCCGGCAGCGGAAGAGCCGCAGCCGCGCCGCAAAGCGCGCCGACGAAAAGCAGTTGCGGCCATAGTGCTGGCAAAAGCGGCCGCCGGCGGCAGAAAGCGCCGCAAAGCGCGGAAGGTAACCCGCAAGGTGCGCCGGGTCGGACGAAAGGTCGCGCGCAAAGTTCGTAAGACTGGAAGAAAGGTAGCGCGCAAAGCTCGTAAGGGCGCGCGTAAGGTTCGGAAAGCCGGACGAAAAGCCGGACGGAAAACCGCGCGCAAGGTGAGGAAAGCCGGACGCAAGGTCCGTAAGGCTACGCGCAAAGGCGCGCGCAAAGTCCGCAAGGGCGTGCGCAAGGGTGCACGCAAAGTGCGTAAGGCCGGCCGCAAGAAGAAAGCCTAACGGCGGGACGAGCGTAAGAACAGAGGGTCGATCGCGCGGCGATCGCCCTCTTTTTATTTTGCGTTAGCTAAAGGCGGGGTCGCGAGATCCGGGCCTTTGCCGCCGTGTTCTTCGACCCAATGACAGGCGGCAAAATGCCCCGGTGCGTACTCGCGCAGCGGCGGCTCTTCGGAGATGCAGCGGTCGAATGCGACCGGGCAACGGGTGTGAAACCGGCACCCCGAAGGCGGATTTACCGGCGACGGAATATCGCCGGTCAGGACGATGCGTTTGCGTCGCTTCTCCACGGCGGGGTCGGGAATGGGAATGGCGGAAAGCAGCGCCTGCGTGTAAGGATGCAGCGGGTTGCGATAGAGTTCGTCGCGATCGGCGAGTTCGACGATTTTGCCGACGTACATGACCGCAACTCGGGTCGAGATATGACGTACCACCGAGAGGTCGTGCGCGATGAAAAGATACGTGAGCCGGAATTTGGCTTGCAGCTCCTCGAGCAGATTGATGACCTGCGCCTGAATTGAGACGTCCAGCGCCGAGACGGGCTCGTCGCAAACGATGAATTTCGGCCGAACCGCGACCGCCCGCGCAACGCCGACCCGCTGGCGTTGGCCGCCCGAGAACTCGTGCGGATAGCGGTTCGCGTGGTAGGGCTGCAGGCCCACGAGCTTGAGCAGCTCTTGAACTTGCTCGTCGATCTCTTTGCCCACGGCCAGACCATGGATGCGCAGCGGCTCGGCAATGATTTCACGGATGGTCATGCGCGGATTGAGCGACGCGAACGGATCCTGAAAAATGATCTGCATCGAGCTGCGGAGGCGGCGAATTTCGCCCCGGTTCATCGCCAGAATGCTCTGGCCTTCGAATCGAATGTCGCCCTTCGTCGCGGGCAGCAACCGCAGCAGCAGCCGTCCGATCGTGGTCTTGCCGGAACCCGACTCGCCGACGAGTCCAAGCGTTTCGCCTTCTTGGATGCTGAACGAGACGCCGTCGACGGCGCGCACGTCGGCAACGTGGCGCGACGTCAGACCGGCATGGATCGGGAAGTACTTGAAAAGATCCGTGGCCTGAACGAGCGCGCCATTGTTCATTTAGGTATGGCTGCCGGCCGGAACGATCGGCAAATCCTGCGCTTCGGCCGGTCGCTGGTCGCGCGCCCGCTCGTCGTAGAGATAGCACCGAGCAACGTGACCGGCACCGAAATCGTAGAGCGGAACGGGATTATCGCAGATCGGCATACGATAGGCGCAGCGGCGGGCGAACGCGCAGCCCGGTGGAAGGTTCAGCAGGTTCGGCGGCTGACCCGGGATCGGTTCGAGCCGGCGATGCTCGCTTTCGTCGAGCCGCGGGAGTGACGCCAGCAGCCCTTGCGTATACGGCATGCGCGGCTGGCTGAAGATTTGATCGGCCGTCCCGTATTCGACCATGTTGCCGCCGTACATGACCATCACGTTGCGGCAGAACTCGGCGACGACGCCCAAGTCGTGCGTGATCAGAATGATGGCCGCTCCGGTCTCGCGTTGGAGGTCGTCCATCAGCTCGAGCACCTGGGCCTGGATCGTGACGTCGAGCGCGGTCGTCGGTTCGTCGGCGATGAGCAGCTGCGGATTGCAGGAGAGCGCCATCGCGATCATCACGCGCTGGCGCATGCCCCCCGAGAACTGGTGCGGATAATCTCCTAGCCGTTTTTCGGGAACCGGGATGCGTACTTTCTTGAGCATCTCGATCGCCCGCTCGCGCGCTTCGCTCTTTCCTAATCCCAGGTGCAGGCGTACCGCCTCGGAGATCTGCTCGCCGATCGTGAGAACCGGATTGAGCGATGTCATCGGATCTTGAAAGATCATCGCGATCTTGTAGCCGCGAATCCGCCGCATTTCGGCTTCGCTCTTATCCGGCAAATTTTCGTCGTTGAAGGCGATCCTATCCGCGGTAACCGTAGCGGTTCGGCCCAAGAGGCGCATGATCGAAAGGGCCGTCACCGATTTGCCCGACCCGGACTCGCCGACTATTCCGAGCGTTTCCCCGGCATCGAGCTTGAAAGAAAGACCGTTGACCGCGGTAACCGGACCATCTTCGGTGCGGAAGGTGGTCTTGAGATTCTCAACCTCGAGAAGCGGCAATGCGCGTTAGATTCCGGTAAGCGAGAGCACGAACGCACTAGCCACGAAGACGACGGCCGCAACGCCCGTCCAGCGCTTGAGCAGTTCTTCAGCGCCGAGCCGTCCGCGATACGTCGACTCAACGCGGCCGCCGATCGAACCGGTCAATCCCTCTTGTTTGGTCGTTTGTATTGCCAATAAAAAGATCAGCGCGATCGCGGCGATGATGAAAATACCGGCGATGCCGTGCGTGAGCCACGGCACGTGCTGCGAGAACCAGGTCGTCGGAGCCGGCTGCGGAACGATCGGCGGCGCGGCGGGAACGGCCGGGGGCACGGCAGCGCCGCGCGGCAACGGCGAGACCGCGGCCGTCGGTACCGCCTGGCCGGCGGCAGTAGCGACCATCAGTAGGGGCTTCATTGCGGCATCCTCTCTACGACCGCCCCTGCCAAACGGCCTGCATCGCTAGGATGACACCTCGAAGGAGAGCGAAGCAGGCGGGGTGCCCGAATCGGGGATGTACGGCGATCCGTTCGAGGCGATCGTTCCCATCAAGAAACGCGGAGTCTGGCGCGAATTGGCGCGCAGCCTCTCAACGATCTTCAATCCGTTCCTCACAGCGTTTGCGCTCTTCGTCATCCTTGCCCACATCGGGGCGAGGGATACGGTGGATTTTTGGCGCCTGCTCTTCGTCTCGACGTTCTTCGTTTCGGTCGGCCCGATGCTTTACGTGTTTTGGCTCAACGCAACCGACCGCATCTCCGACCTCGACATGTCCGTGCGGGTCGAGCGCGAGCTGGTCTTCACCGCCTTCGTCATCTTCGACATAATCGGCACGGCGACGCTCTGGCTAATCCACGCGCCCCGACTGATGATCGCTGCGATGCTGGGATATACCGTCTCGACGCTCATCGTGCAATACATCACGCGCTACTGGAAGATCAGCACCCACGCGATCGGCATCACCGCACCGCTGGCGGCGCTGACCCTCGTTTATGGCCGTCAGCCGCTGCCGTTCATGGTCCTGATTCCGATGGTCTGCTGGGCGCGCGTCTATCTCAAGGCCCATACGATCGCGCAAGTTCTCGCCGGTGCGGCGCTCGCCGTCGCCACGACCGCCTTCTTCTTCTCGCTCTTTCACGTCGGTTTGCTCTCCGCGACGTCAGCCCGTTAATTCGCTTGGAATTCGATGCGGTCGTCATCGGCGCGGGCGCGGCCGGTCTATCGGCGGCGCGTACGCTCGCCGCACATTCGCTGCGCGTCGCGGTCGTCGAGGCACGCGACCGCGTCGGAGGGCGTGCCTTCACGATTCCAACCCCCTGCGCATTGACGCCCGCAGAGCTCGGTGCGGAGTTCATTCATGGATTCGGTGAAGCGACGCGCAAGCTGCTGCGCGAGGACGGCTCGGCCGCCGTCGACCTTGACGGCGAAGCGTGGATATGCGGCGCGAACGGACGCCTAGAACGCGAAGAAGACGACTTCACCTCGGCGGCGGCAATCTTTGAAGCGGCCGACTCGCTGCCGCAGGATGAAAGCGTGGAGACGTTTCTGCGGCGTTTCGAAGGCAACGACTCGCAGCGCCGGCGCGCGAAGGCGGCGCGCAGTTTCGTCGAGGGTTTCGACGCCGCCGAACCGGCCATCGCAAGCGCGCGAGCCATCGCCCAAGAGTGGCGATCCGGTGTCGACATGCGCAGCGCGCGGCCGATCGGTGGATACGCGCGCATGTTCGAACGGCTTAGAGACATTTGCGAGGCCACGGGAGTCTCGATGCGCTTTTCCGCCATCGTGCGCCGCATCGCGTGGGGGCGCGGAGCCGTGACGGTCGAAGCGATCGGCGAAGACGGGGTGCCCCAGGCCCTGCGCGGCCGCGCGGCGATCGTCACGCTCCCGGCCGGCGTCTTGCAAGAAGACGCGGGCCTCGTCTTCGATCCGCAGCTCCCGGCAGCGAAACGCGAAGCGCTCGAGAAAATCGTTTCCGGCGACGTCGTCAAGGTCGTATTGTGGTTCCGAACGGCGTTCTGGGAGAAGGCTCACAACGGACGCTATCGCAACGCCGCGTTCCTGCGCTGCTTAGGAGCGCCGTTCGGCGTCTATTGGACGCAGTTGCCGATCCGCAGCGAGCTCGTCGTCGCGTGGATCGGCGGCCCCGGCGCGACCGCCCTTCGCGGCGTGACGCCGGACGAACTGATCGCGCGTGCGCGCGACGGATTCGGAGCGATGCTTGGTTCCGTTGCAGAGGCGCGTGCAGAATTCGGCGCCGGCTTTACACACGATTGGAGGGACGATCCGCATGCGCGCGGAGCATACAGCTACGTCGCGGTCGGCGGCGAAGGCGCCCGCGAAACGCTCGCGCGGCCCATGGACGACACGCTCTTCTTCGCAGGTGAAGCGACCTCGACCGATGGACAGGGCGGAACGGTTAACGGCGCGCTCGAGACGGGCGAGCGAGCGGCCACGGAGCTTGTGAGATGTCTGAAACGCCGATCCTGACCGCATGGTCGAGCTTCTACGTCATGACCGGCTCGTCGGCGGCGGCGCTCGTCGGCCTAATGTTCGTGGTGATCAGCTTGTTGCGCGCGCGCGAGATAGAGACCGCTCGGGACGGAATCTCGACGTTCAGCA
>DASXGO010000492.1:0-9619 GCA_036489055.1 Candidatus Cybelea sp.
GAATTTCGAGCAGCTCCTCCATTGGATAGACGACGTAGGCGCCTTCCGCGGCCGTTCCTCCGCGCGGTATCCAGAACGCGCGGCGCAGTGCCATCACGTGGTCGATCCTGAGAATGCCGGCGTAGCGCATATTCGCGCGCAGCAACGCGACGAACGGTTCGAATGCGCGCTCCTGCAATGCGATCGGCGAAAGCGGTGCGAGCCCCCAGTTCTGGCCGCGCGTATTGAGCGGATCGCCGGGTGCGCCGAGCGACGCGCTCGTCACGAAGGTCGACGGATCGGCCCACGCATCGGCGCCGTTGACCTCGACGCCGACCGCGAGGTCGCAGTAGAGCCGCACTCCCGCCGCGAGAGCGACCGATTCGGCAGCCGCAAGCTGTTCGTGCGCGAGCCACTGCAGGTAAAGGTAGAAATCGACGCGTTGCCGATGCTCGCCGGCAAATCGAACGACGGCCGGCGAATCAGGCGTGCGATATTCGGCGGGCCACTGTTGCCAGCCGTAACAGTTTGCGTCGCGTGCGCGAAAGAACTCCGCTAGCGCCTCATAGACGGCGAGACGCTCTAGCGAAACGCCGCGTGCCCGTACGAACCGGCGAAACTCACGTGCGCGTTGGTCGAACGGTCGCCGATCGTGATTCGTGCGAAAGACGCGATGCAGGCGCTCCAGCATCTCAAACTTCAGCGCAGCGACGCGCGGGTAATCCACGAGCGCGAGCGCTCGCAGCCGTTCCAGTCGAGTTTGAAAATCCGCGTTGTGAATTGCGCCTTGCGTTTCCGCCGATTCTGCAAGCTCCGGAACGCGCTCGACGTCGATGTACAGCATGTTCAAAAACAAGCGGCTCGACGGGCTATACGGGCTTGCCGCCGCCGGATTGCTCGGATGGAGTGCGTGCAGCGGATTCAAACCGACCGCTTGTGCGCCCGCACGGCCCGCGATTTGAGCAAACCGCGCGAGGTCGGTGAAGTCGCCAATTCCCCAGTTGCGCGCCGAACGGAGCGCGTAGAGCTGCGTCGTTAACGCCCAAATCTTGCCGTGGCGCATGGTACGGGGCAGATAGCAGTGTGGTTGAACGTGTCGCCCTTCGCCCTGAGCGACAGTCGAAGGGTCAGGGTGACACGTTCGCGCGCTCAGGGTGACATTTGCACCCATCGCTTCGAGCAACGCGCGGCGAGTCGCGTCGGGCGTTTCGATCCGCTCGCCCCAATAGCTAAAGTAGTACGGCTCGATCAGCTCGGACGGATTCACTCACTCAGCTGTCCGGCGAAGAGCCTGAACGAGCGGTCCGCGATCGTTAGCCGCGATCCCGGCGCGACCGGCAGCTTCGGCGGCGTGTGCGTCAGCGCGGTGTCGAGCACTTGCGTCCAACGCCGCACCGTAGTAACGAGCGGCAGCACGAACTCGACCGAGGTCGGGTGCGCGTTGAGAATCATAAAAAAGCTGTCGTCGATTTCGGGATACCCTTGTAGACTAACGAAGCGATCGCCGACGTCGCCACTCAGCAGCGCGCCGAAGCAGCGCCGCTCGCCGTCGTTCCAATCGTCGTGCGTGATCTCGCGCCCGTCCGTCGCAAACCACGTAATGTCTTTGAGCGATAGCGCCTCGGCCTCGACGCCGCTGAAGAAGCGAGGCCGCCGGAAGACGGGATGCGTGCGGCGCAACTCTATCAAGCTGCGGACGAATTCGATCAAATCGCTGCCGGTCGCGTCATCCAGATCAAAGTTTGCCGCACGTGCGAAGTCGAACGAAACCGCAGGATTGAACGCCGACCAGTCGAGCCAGCTGATCTCGTTATCTTGACAGTAGGCATTGTTGTTTCCGCGCTGCGTCCGCTGCAACTCGTCGCCGGCAAGCAGCATCGGAATCCCTTGCGAAAGCAGCAGCGTCGCGAGGAAGTTGCGCTGCTGCTTGGCCCGCAGCGCAAGAACGTGCTGATCGTGCGTCTCCCCTTCCGCGCCGCAGTTCCAGCTGTAGTTCTCCGCGATTCCGTCGCGATTGTCGTCGAGATTCGCCTGGTTGTGCTTATGATCGTACGAAACCAAATCGTGCAGCGTAAAGCCGTCGTGCGCGGTAACGAAGTTGACGCTTGCGCGCGGACGACGCCCGCGCCGGTCGAAAAGGTCGCTCGAGCCCGTCAAGCGCGTGGCCATGTCGGGAATCGGTCCGTCACCGCGCCAGAACCGCCGCACGCCGTCGCGGAAGCGGTCGTTCCACTCCGACCATCCGGCAGGAAAATCGCCGGCGCGATAGCCGTTCGGCCCGACATCCCACGGCTCGGCAATGAGCTTGACCCGCGACAAGACCGGGTCTTGTTCGATCGCCGTCAAGAAGCTGCTGTGGGTGCTAAAATCGCGGTCGCGGCGCGCGAGCGCCGCCGCCAGGTCGAAACGAAAGCCGTCCACGTGCATTTCGCGCACCCAATACCGCAGCGAGTCGGTGACCATCTTGAGGACGTGCGCGTGGTCGAGATTGAGCGTATTGCCGCAACCGGTGTAGTCTCGATAGTAGCGCGGGTCCTCGGTTAGCGCGTAATACGACTTGTTGTCGATGCCCCGAAAACTAAGCGTCGGGCCGAGCTCGTTGCCTTCCGCCGTATGGTTGAAGACGACGTCGAGAATGACTTCGATCCCGGCGTCGTGGAGCCGCGTGACCATCGTTTTAAACTCGCCCAAAGTCTGCTCGGAGCAATACCGCGGGTGCGGCGCGAAAAACGATATCGGACTGTAGCCCCAATAGTTGCGCAAGCCGCGCTCGACGAGATACCGGTCGTCGGCGAAATAGTTGACCGGCAGCAGCTCCACCGCAGTTACGCCTAGGTGCGTGAGATGCTCGATCGCCGCGGGCGAACAGAGCCCGGCAAACGTTCCGCGCTGGGCCGGCGCGACGTGCGGATGCTTCATCGTGAAGCCGCGCACGTGCAGCTCGTAGACGATCAAATCGTGCCAACGCGTGTGGAGAAGCTTGTCGTTGCCCCATGTAAACGCGGTATCGACGACCACACACTTCGGCATCCCCGCCGCATCGTCGCGGCGATCGAACGAAAGGTCGGCACGCGCCGATCCGATGCGATAGCCGAAGTGCGCGTCGCTCCACTGGATGGCGCCGGAGATCATCGCCGCATACGGGTCGAGCAGCAGCTTGTGCGGGTTGAAGCGATGGCCGTTCGCGGGATCGTACGGCCCATAGACGCGATATCCGTAGAGCAAACCGGGGCGCGCGTCGGGCAGATAGCCGTGCCAGACTGAATCGGTATACTCCGGCAGAACGACGCGTTGCACTTCACGCCGGCCGCGCGGGTC
Organism: Candidatus Cybelea sp.; assembly: GCA_036489055.1. Lineage (GTDB taxonomy): Bacteria > Vulcanimicrobiota > Vulcanimicrobiia > Vulcanimicrobiales > Vulcanimicrobiaceae > Cybelea. Next base: position 3,298 of record DASXGO010000492.1, read on the forward strand.
GAATACGCATAGCTCCACTTTTTCCGCATGCTCGGAGAAGAGCGCGAAGTTCACGCCCGCGCCGTTCCACGTCGCACCGAGGGGATACGGGCGCCCCGGCAGCACCGCTGCCCTTCTCGTCGCTATCACATCCTTTCGCCCCTCGACTCCGCTCGGGGTGACGCCGCTAAAACCACCGCCGCCAATGGCCGAAGCGTCAACACCAGCGACTGCGGGTGCCCATGCGACGAGACCGCTTCGGTTTGCAAGCGGCCGAGATTTCCCACGTCGCTCCCGCCATAGAACCCGGAATCGGTATTGAGCGCCTCGCGATAGGTACCGCTACGCAACGCACCGAGCCGATAACCGCGGCGAATGACCGGCGTCGCGTTGATCGCGATGATGAGATGCTCGTCGTTCTCCACGCGGCTCTTTCGGGCAAAGGCGAGTACGCTCTGGGCCGTGTCTTGATAGTCGATCCACTCGAATCCGGCCGGCTCGGCATCGAGCCGATAGAGCGCGGGTGAGTCGCGATAGAGAGCGTTGCAATCGCGCACGAGCCGCTGGATGCCGGCGTGCGACGCATCGCGCAAAACGTCCCAATCGAGTTGGACGTCGTGATTCCACTCCTGCGGTACCGCGAGCTCGTCGCCCATGAACAACAGCTTCTTTCCGGGATGCGTAAACATCAGTGCCAGCAGAAGCCGCAGATTTGCAAACTGCTGCCAGCGATCCCCAGGCATCTTTTGCAGGAGCGCGCGCTTTCCATGCACCACCTCGTCGTGCGAGAGCGGCAGCACGTAGTTTTCGCTGTAAGCGTAAACCAGGCCGAACGTCAGATCGTTTTGATGGTATTTGCGGTAAATCGGTTCGTACGCGAAATACCGCAGGGTATCGTTCATCCAGCCCATGTTCCACTTGTAGCCGAATCCCAGGCCGCCGACGTGCACCGGCGCCGAAACGAGCGGCCACGCCGTCGACTCTTCGGCGACGCTCACGACGCCCTCGCAACGCCCGTAGATCGTCTCATTGAGCCGGCGCAAAAATGCGATCGCCTCGAGATTCTCGTTACCGCCGTGCTCGTTGGGCAGCCAGTCGCCGGAGTGCCGGCTGTAATCGAGATAGAGCATCGACGCGACCGCATCGACACGCAGCGCGTCGATGTGAAACTCTTCGAGCCAATAGAGTGCGCTCGCGATCAGAAAGTTTGCCACTTCGCGCCGCGAGTAGTTATAGATCAGCGTGTTCCAATCGGGCGCGAAACCGCGTCGCGGGTCGTCGTGCTCGTAAAGATGGGTGCCGTCGAAAAAGCCCAGGCCGAACGGATCGTCGGGGAAATGACCGGGCACCCAATCGAGAATGACGCCCAGCTGCAATTCGTGCGCGCGCTCGACAAAGGCACGAAAGTCGTCCGGAGTCCCATAGCGGCTCGTCGGCGCGAACATTCCCGTCGGCTGATACCCCCAGGACCCGTCGAACGGATGCTCCATCACCGGAAGCAGCTCGACGTGCGTGAAACCCATATCGCGAACGTACGGCAAAAGCTGATCTGCCAGCTCGCGATAACTTAGCCAGCGATGGTTCTCGCCACGCCGCCACGAGCCGAGGTGAACTTCGTAGATTGAAATCGCCGCGTCGCGCCGGCTTCGCTCCGCGCGTGTCGTCATCCAGGTACGGTCGCGCCACGACGAAGCCGCTCGTTCCCACACGATCGACGCGTTGGCCGGCCGCATCTCCGCGTATCGCGCGATCGGATCGGCTTTGAGCGGAAGCATCTCGCCCTGGGCGCCGGCGATTTCGTATTTATACCGCGCGCCCGCGACCACGCCGGGGATAAAGATTTCCCAGACTCCGCATTCGACGCGCTTGCGCATCGGATGGCGCCGGCCATCCCACTCGTTGAAATCGCCAACGACGCTGACGCGCCGCGCGTTCGGCGCCCAAACGGCAAACGTGGCGCCGGTAACGCCGTCGATCGTGCGCAGATGCGAGCCGAGTGCGTCCCAAAGCCGCAGATGCGTTCCCTCCGCGATGAGATAGGAATCCATTTCGCCCAAAATCGGCCCGAAGCGATACGGATCTTCGATCTCTTCGCGTCCGCGCGGCGTCTCGGCAACAAAAGAATACTCAAACGCATTGCGTCGTTTCGGAAATCGAAGCTCGAACACCCCGCCGTCGCCCGCGCGCTCCATCTCGGCCAGCTTCTCGTCTCCACGCTTGCGCAGGAACGCGCGCGATGCTTGCGGCAGCGCGGCACGCACGACGACTCCGCCGTTCTCGCGATGCATCCCGAGATAGGCGAACGGATCGGCCAGATAACTCACGGCACTGCGCCCATGATTATTGGGCGTACGCAGAAGACACGCTCGTTTCCTCGGCTCTCATGCCTCTAGGGCACCTCGGCCTCCATCTCCTCGGGTTCCTCGGCCGGCTTGAACAGCGCTTGCGCGGTCGCGGTTGGTATGATTGCGGTCAAGATCACGACCGTCACCAGAGCCGTATATTGCGCTTGATTGATGTAATGGTGCGTCAACCCGTAGAGGCTTGAAATCGTTCCAAAGGTTAACCCCGTCGCCATCATGAGCGTCAAGTAGTTGGCGTTCGTCGGTCCGTAACGGAAGACGAATCGCGCAAGCGGAAGGACGCCGAGAATTTTCGCTCCGACTTTTACGAAGAAGAGTGCGGCGCTCAGGCCGAGATTCGCGAGCGCCGCTCCGAACTGGATATACGTGCCGGCCTTCAAGAAGTAAAAAGGTGCGAGCAGCGTCATCGTCAGGGTCTGCAGACGGCGCTTGACGTCCGGCATCGCCGTCATCATGCCGGCGCATGCGAGCCCGAGGAAATAGGCCGGCAGTACGCCTTCGCTCTTTGCGAACGTTGCAATCGCGGCGAGGAGGAAGATGACGGCAAAGAGGACGCGGAGCGCCGGCTCGCTCACGTACCGCCCGGTGCGCGCGATCGCTCTGGGCAGGACCCTCGGGACGATAACGACGCAAGCCGCGATCGCGAGCGCGAGGCCCGCGAGCCAGAAATTGTAGTTCGCAAAAAGCAAGCCGAGTGCGACGACCGTCCCGAGGTCGGTAAAGAAGCACGCTGCTAAAATGAGCTGCCCGAACTCTTTGCGCGCTAGTCCGGATTCGATCATCACAGCGTAAACGACCGCAACGGACGTTGTCGACATGGCGATTCCTGCGATCTTCGCCGCATCGAAGTTCCAGTGGCCGACGAAGTACGCATACGCCATGGCCGCGACGAACGGCGCTCCGAACGAAGCGGCACCGAGCACGGACGATGGAACGAGCTGCCGCCGCAGCACGGCCGGATCGATTTCGGCGCCGGCGAGAAACGTCAGCAAAATGCTGCCGAAACCGGCGACAAAGTCGATCCACGCGTTGGTTCGCAGCAAGATGATATTGCCGGCCAGCATCCCAACAATAATTTCAACGAGCGCGGCGGGCATCTTGACCCGGATGGCGACAAAGCCGCTCGCCGCCGCGAGCGACATCCAAAGGCCGGCGGTCAGCCAGATGTTATCGGTATGGATAAGCGACATAGAAAAGCTCCCGTCAAAGGTTGTTTTGAACAGGAGCCATCAGCCGCGAAGGGCAGTTAAACGGGAGCTCCATCCCGCGGTCGCGACGTTATACTAGGAGGCTTCGCCCACCTCTGCCCAGGCGCGCAAAAACTCCGCAACCGACCAGGCTTGGGCGATAGCACCGTTCGGGTTAAACGGCGCGCTGCCGTCGGCGATTTCCGAGATCGTGCCCAGGCCGTGGTCGAGCAGCTGCGCCGCCAGCAGCTCGAGAAACGAGCGTGCCGTCACGTTATCGCCGTAGACACGCGCGTACGCGATTGCAAACGGCCCCAACAACCACGGCCACACGGTGCCCTGGTGGTACGCGGCGTCGCGATCGTGCTGCGGGCCGCCGTACGTCGCGACGAAGCGCGGATCCGAGGGTGCGAGCGTGCGCAAGCCATTGCTCGTCAACAGCTGCGCGGCACAAACGTCGACGACCGCGCGCTGCCGTTCGGGCGTCAGCGGCGAATGCGGAAGCGAAACTGCAAAGATTTGATTCGGACGCAGGCTCGCGTCGCCGCCGTCCGGGCCATCGATCACGTCGTAACAATACCCGGCCGCCGCGTTCCAAAATCGCTCGAAACCCACGCGGCAGCATCTGGCGAGCTCGGCGTATTCACCCGCGGGTTCGCCGACCAGCGCTGCGAGTGCCGTCATGCGTTCCAGCGCGTTATGCCAAAGCGCCGCGATCTCGACCGGCTTACCCATGCGGGGCGTCACCACCCAGTCGCCGACCTTGGCATCCATCCAGGTCAGCTGCAGGCCGGATGCGCTCGCAACGATTGCGCCGTCTTCGTCCATGCAAATGCCGTAACGCGTTCCGTCGCGGTATCCTGCGACGACGGCTTGCAACGAAGGCCAAAGCTTACGCAGCGTTGCGGCGTCGGCCGTCGCACCAATATAGGCCGCAGCGGCTTCGACGAACCAGAGCGCCGCATCTACCGTGTTGTACGCCGGCGTTTGGCCCGTTTCGGGGAAAAAGTTCGGCAGCATTCCGCCATCGACGTACGGAGCAAAATCCAACAGGATCTCACGCGCGACCTCGTGGCGGCCGGTTGCGAGGGTTAAGCCGGGCAACGAAATCATCGTATCGCGGCCCCAATCGCCGAACCAATGGTAGCCCGCGATAATCGTTTTCCCGTTAGGATTGTCGCGGGTCGGCCGCGCGACGATAAACTGCTCGGCGGCGAGTTTGAGTTGCGAAACGAACCAGGGCGGCGAGTCATCCTTCGACACGCTCAGGATGACACGGTCATCGTCACCAGTCCGGGGCGGCGAGTCATCCTTCGACACGCTCAGGATGACGCGGTCATCATCGCCAGGGTCATGCTGAGCTTGTCGAAGGATGACTCTGGGGTCCCCCACTCCCATCGCTACCGTTACGCTCTCCCCCATCCCGACTGAAAAAGCGATGCTGCCGGCGCAAAGGTTGTCGTCGCGATCGTCCAGGCCGCGCCGCGTCTCTTGGGCAAGGACGAAATCGCGATACCAGACGTTCTCGATGACGACGTCCCCGCGCTCGCATACGATGGAGAACGGCATCGCGCCGTCGTACGCCGCGATGCGCATCCCGCCGTCGCACGGCGTCACGTCCACATGCCAATCGCCGGCGTGCGTATTACCGTGAAAGTCGCGATAATTGACGAGCGCGCGCAGCCGCAGGTTCACCGGTTCAGCCGCGCGCATCAACCGATAGCGCGCAAAAGTTACGTTCTCACCTTGCTGCATCCAAATGCGCTTCTCGATGAGCGCGTCCGCGATCGCATACTCCCAAACCGGCGTGGTTCCGTCGAGATAGAAGCCCTCGATCAGCTCGAACCCGCGCGGCGCGATGTAGTCGTTGCGCCAGCGATTCGTCCCAAGTTCGTAGGTGAGGCCGCGATAGCGCGCGGTCTCTTCGAGCTTCGCTACGAGCAGCGTCCGTGCCAAGGGCGGCCGCAACGCGGCGACGACCAGGCCGTGATATCGCCGCGTCAGACTCCCGGCGATGGTCCCCGAGGCATATCCGCCCAGACCGTTGGTGATCAGCCACTCCCGCCGTTCTGCTTGCGCCAGATCGCCGCAAACGGCGCGCCCAAATTCGATGCGGTGTTCATCCTTCGACAGGCTCAGGATGACACCGATTCCTCAGCGCCAAGCGCCGAAGGCGCGCAGCCCTGAGCGAGCGTAGCGCGTCGAAGGGTCAGGATGACACCGTGCTAAGATGACGCCGCGCCAAACGGGTGTTTTCCTTGGCCGCAATACTCGCCGTGTTGCTGAATCAGCTTCGCGACGAGTGCAGTCCAACCGGTCTGGTGGCTTGCCCCGAGCCCGGCACCGTTGTCACCGTGAAAATACTCGTAGAAGGGCACGTAATCGCGCCAGAGCGGACTGCGCGCGAACGTTTCGTTGCCCCCGAAGACCGCGCGCCGGCCGTCGGGGTCGCGCGTGAAGATCCGGATGAGCCGATGCGAGAGCTCCATCGAGACTTCCCACAACGTCACCAAGCGCCCCGAACCCGCCGGCAGCTCGACTTTAAAGTCGTCGCCGTAAAAATAGTGATACTTTTGGAGCGCTTCGATGATGAGGTAGTTGAGCGGAAACCAGACAGGTCCGCGCCAGTTCGAATTTCCGCCGAATAAGCCGCCCGTCGATTCCGCCGGCTCGTAGTCGATTCGGTACTCGCGGCCCGCCAGCTGCAGCGAGTACGGCTGTCGCGCATGCTCTCGCGAGAGCGACCGAATCCCGTACGGCGAAAGAAACTCGTTCTCATCGAGCATCCGCTGC
>DASXGO010000505.1:0-5797 GCA_036489055.1 Candidatus Cybelea sp.
CGAAGGACTCGGCGAAGTGCGAATGCGAGTGGCCCGGCATAGGTCTTCTAACTTCGCGGCGCGGCCCGAAGTTCCGCAACGGCCGCAGTAACCTGTTCTTCCATCGCTCGCTTTGCTTCGGGTGCGGCAAAGCTCGCGCGAATCGCATTGCGCACGTAGCGTTCCAGCGCCTCTGCTCCGGCGACTTCTTCGACGAGCGCGTACTCCTGGCCGATTGACGTGTGAAAGATGGTGGGGTCGTCGCCGTCTATCGTGACGACGCAGCCTTTACGATCCAAATCGATATAGGGATGCCGATGGCCGGGCAGCTCCGATCCGGTAAGACGGTTGGAGGTCGGGCAAATCTCCACTGGGACCCGGCGCGCGACGAGCAATTCGACGACTTCGGGATCGTCGAGCGCGCGGATTCCGTGCCCAATGCGTTCCGCGCCAAGTTGTTCGACCGCATCGCGCACACTCGTCGCACCGGCGGCTTCGCCGGCATGCGCGACACGGTGCAAGCCTTCCGAACGCGCGTATGCGAACGCATCGACAAAGAGGCCCGCCGGGAATCGGATCTCGTCACCGCCGAGCGAAACGCCGATTACGTCGAGATCGATCATCGTCGCCATCGCGCGCGCCGTCTCCATCGCGCTGCGCGTGCCGAAGTTACGCGTGAGATCGGGCAAGAGCCCGAAGCTCGCGTGCGGCCGCGCCGCCCGGAGCTGATCGACGATCGCCTCCATCGTTTCGCGCACGTCGAGCTCGGGATTGAAGAACGTCCAGACCGACGGCGAAACGAAGAGCTCGCCGTAGATCACACCCTGCGCGAGCGCATCTTCTACGAACTCGCGCGCCAGCCGCGCGTAATCCTCGGGCTCGTGAAGCGACCGGCTCACGGCCGCAAAGATCAGCAGAAACTCTTCGAAATCTTTGAATCGATAGGGATCCGAACGGTCGACTGGCTCGGCAGGTTCGTCTACGAACGCCGCATCCGCGGCCGTTTTCTTCGGATGGTACCGCAACGATATGCCGTGGCGGTCGGCCAGCTCTACAAAGGTTCCGGGCCGCAAGCAGCCTTCCAAATGGCAGTGCAGATGAACCTTCGGAATGCGCGCCGCAAGGGAGTTTGAGGTCATGGCACTACAGCCTCAGTTGCGCAGGCATCCGCGTGCAACGTCACAATGAAGTCAGCGTCGCACGCGATCGAGGGCGACGACGGATGCGCGATACGTTTTCCTCAACGTCCGTGCCTTTGGCATACTTTAAGAGGAATGCCTCGAGCTCTCGGACTCCGTACAGGCGCGGGTTCAAGGAAACAGTTCGCGTGCGCCCGACGTAGCGCGAGACAAGGATGCCTTCCCGCTCAAGGTCATCGACGATTCTGAAGAGGACGGGCGAACTCAAGCCCAGCAGCGCGGCAAGCTGCCTGACGTAGGTTTCCTTGAGCAGCGCGATGGCCAATAGCGCGCGGGTGCGGGTAGCGCTGCCGAAGAGCTTAGGTTCGGGTACCATAGCATAAATGATACTATATGATATCAATAATGCTATTATATGGAAGCAGGGATGATCATGATTGGCGTGACGGGGCCCGGCAGGGGCGAAACTCGGACCGTCGTAGTGTAGTCGTCCTTAACGCGGGGTGGAGCAGTCCGGTAGCTCGTCGGGCTCATAACCCGAAGGACGGTGGTTCAAATCCACCCCCCGCAACCAATTTGGGCCCGGATATTGGAAAATATTCGGGCCTCTGATTTTCGCCAAGTGTAGCGACGACGCCATCAGCGAATCGATGCGGTCCCCACAACTGCGCTGCCCTCGCGTAGCACGAGCTGCCCGAATGCCGCGTGAGGCCGCGTAAAGAGCGCGCTCGTCGCGCCGTTAGGCTGGGTCGTTCCAAGTGCCGTCGACGAGCCGTTGCGAACCCCAACGACGGTATATCGCGCTTTGCTCGCGACGATGACGTAGTACCACGAATGGTCGCGCGCGTAGATCACTTTTGCCGGCGGCCCGGAGCCGACGAACTGCGCGTGTGAGAAGTGGCTGCCGATCATCGCGAGCGTCGCAGTGTCGCGCTGTGGCGCCGGGCGCGGGAAAAGCAGCCCGAGGGCGAACGCGGCCGCCGCCGTCAGCGGCAAGAGCCATGCGACGGAGCGCCGCGCTAACCGCAGCGGCACACGCTCGGCGTGGGTCGCATGATCGACAACGTTCACGCGTTCGAGTGCGAGCACCGTCTCCTCGGCTTCGCCGACTCGGCGCAGACACTGCGCGCAGCGCGCGATGTGGCCGTCGACCGCGGCGCGTTCGGCCGGATCGAGCGCCCCGATGGCATACAGCTCGGCGGATTCGCCGATATGCTCGTCAACTTGCATCGCCAACCTGCGGAATCAAAGATCGTCGCAGCGAGCGCAGCGCCGCGCTCAACCGTGCTTTGACGGTTCCAATCGGAATCTGTAGCTGCGATGCCACCTCGCTCAGCGTCATCGCACGATAGTATGCAAGCCGAATGACCGCTGCTTGAGCTTCCGTCAGCTGTCCAACCGCGCGCGCAATGCGCTCGCGCTCGATGGGGTCTTCTTCCAACATATACTCATGTGGCGCTTCGAGCTTTCCAATCGCAGCTCGGCCGCGTGTCGCCTCGCGCACACGTTCCAGCGCGCGATTGCGGACGCACGTCACGAGAAATGCCTCCAAGCTGCCGCGCGCCGGCGTAAAGGCGGACTCCCGCCGCCAAAGGTTAGCGAAGACGTCGTGCACGCATTCCTGCGCCGTCTCGCGGTCGCGCAGCAGCCGCAGTGCGGTTGCATGCATGCGGCCGCCGTAACGGCGGTAGGCCGTCTCGTATGCTGCCGATTCACGCCGAGCAAACGCGTGCCCGAGCCATTCCTCGTGCACGCTATCCTAGCGGGCGATCCTCGAAGCGGCTGCCAGCGGCGTCGACTTCAACGGTTCGATAGCCGATCGCGTGCAGCAAGTCGGAAGGCGGAAGAGTCACGGGACCTGGCTTCGCCGCGGTACCGGGTTTCGGCTGCGGATACGCCGTCGCGTCCGCGCTTGCGAAGCGGATGTTGCCCTCCTGGTGGGTCACGATCTGGTGAATGTGGCCGTTCAGCACCGTGACCCGGTCGAACCGCTGCAGCAGGGCGAGGGCTTTCACGCCGTCCTCGGTCGTCCAGCCCCAATCCGGATAGAGTGCGTAGAGCGGGACATGGGTGAAGACGACCACCGGCGTCGAGCGTGCCACGCCGGCTAAGTCCTTTGTGAGCCAAGCGATCTGGTCGTTGCCGAGCAGGCCCATTTTTTCGAAGCTAAAGACGTTGAGCAGCACGACGTAGTGGATGCCGCCGGCATCCCACGACGCCCAACCGTCCGGCCTCGAATGCGCAATTTTGAAGTTCGCCAAATAGGGTTTGAAATCGTTGCCGAGGACGTCGTGCTCGCCCGGCAGCGCAATGAGCGGCGCGCGCAGTGCGCCGAGAATCGTTCGCGCTTCGTCGAACTGCGTGGCAGTGGACAAATGGGTGATGTCGCCGGTATGGACGACGAATGCGGGTTGCGCCGGCATCGCGTTGATCGCGTCGACCGCCATCTTCAGCGTGCCGCTCACGTTGGGATTGGCCGGCTGATGGAATCCGATGTGGCTATCGCTGATCTGAACGAATTCGACCGCACCGACCGAATCACTCGCGACCGCTCTACCGGTCAGAAGCCCTCCTGATCCGAGCGAATAGGCGATGCCCGCTCCGGTCCAGCCGACATGCTCGAGAAATGACGCGCGGTTCATTGCGTCGCCGGCTTTACGACGATCGTGCCCTTCATGAACGGATGGAGCTGGCAGTAGTACGTGTAGGTTCCAGGCTTGACGAACGTGTGCCGCCAGCGGCCCTTTGTGTCAAGACCCTTGGAGTCGAAGCTGCCGTCGGTGGCCGTCACGGTGTGAGCGTCGTCGTCGTCGTTCGTGAAGGTCACCGCTTCGCCCGCGGTTATGGTTAGTGTCGATGGCGCGAAGGCGTCGTTCTTGATCTCGACGCTCGGCGCCGAAAGAGCTGACGTCCCAGCCCAAAGCAGCGTCAGCACTGCAAGCCCGCTTAACAATTTACTCATGCCTGTGTTATGCCGGAAGCCGGCAAACGGTTTAGGGCGGCGACTTAATCCAGTGTGAGGCGCCCACAGCCGATCTCGTAATCGGCCATGCCGTAATAAATATCGAACTCGCGTTCGGCATGCCGGTCGATTCCGGTGGGGAAGACGACGTGGCCGACGGCTCCGTGTAGCTCGGCGCCGGTTGCCGGCACGAAGAGCGGCTCGGGCGAACGGTAGACGATTCGCTCGATGTGGTGCGCGTCGTGAATGATGACGCCGGCGCAGTAGCGCAGCATCGCTGCATCGTGGGGATGACTCAACTCGTCGACGCCGTGAATCACCGATAGCCAACCCTCGTCGATTCGGACGGGCGGCGCGCCGGCACCGACTTTGATCGTCCCCCAGCCGGCGGGCGGCATCGTGAGACGATGCGTTTCCGTCGCGATGCAAAGCGCGTCGAGATTCTGCCGTACCCCTGAAAGCGGTACGTAGCCGACCGCAATCCCTTCGCGCTGCTCGGGCGGAAGCGCTTTGATCTGTGCGATCGCTTCCCGGGCGTCGGAGGGGAAGCGTTGCAGCGTCGGACGGTGATAGAATGCCAGCGACTCTACACCACCGGGTGACGAAACGGGTTCGGGGAAAAAGGCCGCATCTTTATCGGCGAAGGGCTCGTCGGTGCCGGCAATCTGCATCAAGCCAAGGCGATGCCACTGCAAACCGTCTTCCGAAATCGCGACGGCAACTTCGGCGCCTCGCGGCCCGAAGGCGACGTACGCCATGACGTACCGATCGATCGCCGCGATGAAGGTAACACGCGGATCCTCGCAGCCATGTCCTCCAGGCTCGTCGCGCAGCTCGTATTGTGCTTCAGGTTCGAGCGCAAATCCGTCGAATTCCAGCTCCAGACCGTCGCGGCATTCACGGCCGCGAAACGATCCGATGCGCGAGACGTTGCCGGACGCAACCATCCGCGGATAGAGTTGCAACGTGCGATCGCGCAAACGCGCGCAGGCAGGGTTCAGCATTCCGAACCGCCCGAGTTGGGGGCCCGGTTTGAGGACGATACCGTGTCGCTTGAACTTCATGGAGACGCTTGCCGGCTATAGCAGCCCCGTCTCCCGCCCGACACGCTCGAACGCTGAAAGCGCCCGGTCCATTTCGTCCTCAGTCAGCGCTGCGCTGATCTGGACCCGAATGCGCGCCGTTCCTTCCGGAACTACCGGATAGCCGAAGCCTGTCACGAAGATGCCCGCCCTGAGCAGCTTATCGCTGACTGCGATGGCGCGCGCCGTCTCACCGACGATGATCGGAATGATCGCACTCTCGCTCTCGAGCGGCTTGTAGCCGATGCGTTTGAGCCCCTCGCGAAAATACTGGGTCTTCGCGCGCAAGTCGCGCACCAGTTCGGGATGCGTATCGAGACACTCGATCGCGGCCAACGAGCTGCACGCGACCGTCGCCGGCAAGGCGTTCGAGAAGAGCTGCGGCCGGGAGCGCTGGATCAGCGTATCGATCAATGCGCCGCTTCCGGCCACGAAGCCACCGGCCGCGCCGCCAAGCGCCTTGCCGAGCGTTCCGGTTATTACGTCGATCTGACCGGTCAAGCCGTAATGTTCGATCGTGCCCCGGCCCGTTGCGCCCATGACGCCGGTGCCGTGCGAATCGTCGACGACCACGATCGCACCGTGGCGCTTCGCCAGGTCGACGATCTCGGGCAGGTTCGCCAAATCGCCTTCCA
>DASXGO010000026.1:0-6742 GCA_036489055.1 Candidatus Cybelea sp.
GCTGTGCGGATCGGCTTCGATCTTCTTGCGCAGATTGTTGATGTGACGATCGAGCGTGCGCTCGAAGATCTCGCCGCCGTCGCCGAGCTTGTCGAGCAGGTGCGAACGGGTGAAGACCTCGCCGGGATGCTCTGCCAGCAGCGTGAGGATTCGAAATTCGGTTGCCGTTAGCTGGGCCGGTCTTCCGCCGACGATTACTTCATGGAAGTTGTGATCGATCTCGAGCTCGCCGACGCGCGTTCGCCGGTTGGACTCTTCGCCTGCGCGCGACGCTCGCTCTGATGTGCGGCGGAGCAATGCGCGCACGCGCGCGGTGAGCTCGCGCGGTGAAAACGGCTTCGTGACGTAATCGTCGGCGCCGAGCTCGAGCCCGACGACGCGATCGGCCTCTTCGGCTCGCGCCGTCAGCATGATCGTCGGAATGCGCGAGCTCGGCGACGAGGCAGCCCGCAGCAGGTCGAGGCCGCTGCCGTCGGGCAGCGTGACGTCGAGCACGAGCAGATCGGGCGCAAACCGTTCGAGCGCCGCGCCGGCATCGGCGACGCTGCCGCACGTCTCGACGACGAGCCCTTCCCGCTCCAAATACGCTTTGACGAGCGCGGTTATTTCCGGCTCGTCATCGACGATGAGGACGCGGCGACGTTCGACTTTACCGAGCATCGCCGGATCGCAGAAGATCGCTCGCACGCCGGAGCGCATCTGCCAACGACTCCAGGCGTGCGGGCGTCGGCTCGACGAGACCGTCGATCATACCCTCAACGTTCGCCAGCGCGACGGCAAGCAGATTGCCGAGCTGGTGGCGCACTTCGTCGGTCTGCATACGTCTGTAATCCGAGGTTAGCGGTGCCGAGCCCTATCGCGCGGAAAGACTAAAGTGATTGGCTACGGAATCGACCAGCTTTTCGCTGCGCGACATCGCGGGAAGCCGTTTTCCGCTTCTTGAGTACGCGCCCGATGCGACCGTCATCGTCGATGGCGGCGGCATCATCCGATTGGTCAATTCGCAGACCGAACGCCTCTTCGGATACTATCGCGAAGAGCTGATCGGACACGCGGTCGAGATGCTCATCCCGGAACGGCACCGCGCGCGGCACGCCGGCGAGCGAACGGAGTATGCGGCCGATCCGCACGTTCGGCCGATGGGCGTAGGCCTCGAGCTCTTCGGCTTGCGGAAAGACGGCCGCGAGTTTCCGGTTGAGATCAGCCTGAGCCCGATCGTCACGCGTGAGGGAACGTTCGTAGCAAGCGCGATTCGCGACGTCACGGAACGCAAGGCCTTCGAACGGCGCCTTCAGGAGCTCAATGCCGAATTGGAAAGTGCGAACCGCGCCAAAGACCAGTTCCTGGCCTCGATGAGCCACGAGCTCCGTACGCCGCTCAACGCGATTTTGGGTTTTACGGGAACGCTGTTGATGAAACTGCCCGGCCCCCTGAATGCGGAACAGGAGCGGCAGCTTCAGATCGTTCGCTCGAGCGCGGCGCATTTGTTGTCGCTGATCAACGACATCATGGATTTGGCAAAAATCGAATCGGGTAAGCGCGAGGTCACCTTTGAGCCGGTCGCGATTGCCGACGTCGTCGCCGCCGTGCGTGACTCGCTGGGATCGCTGGCAGCGGAGAAGGGCTTACGCTTTTCAAGCGACGTCGCCGGAGATCTCGCGGCGGTGACCGACCGGCGCGCGTTGCATCAGATTCTGCTCAATCTCATTAACAACGCAATCAAGTATACCGAGAGCGGCTCCGTGCACGTCGGCGCGCGCCCGGTGAACTCCGGCGGCGCGCCGAGAATCGCGATCGACGTCACCGACACGGGCATCGGCATAAGAACCGTGGATTTACAGCGGCTCTTCGCCGCGTTCGAGCAGCTCGATCCCACTACGACGCGGCGCTTTGAAGGCACGGGACTCGGGCTCTATCTTTCGCGCAGCCTCACCGAACTGATCGGAGGCGAGCTGACCGTGCAAAGCACGCACGGCGCCGGCAGCACGTTCACGTTGACGCTGCCGCACACGCACGAAGCGCTCTAGACAAGCCGTGGCGCGGATCCTGGTCATCGACGATAACCCGGCGAATCTAGACCTGATGCTCTATCTGCTGCGCGCCTTCGGGCACGACGCGGTCGGCGCCTCGAACGGAGTCGCCGGTTATGAAGCGCTGCGTGACGGCGAGTATTCGCTCGTGCTCACCGACATTCTGATGCCCGGAATGGACGGCTACGAGATTGCGCGCCGGATGAAAGCTGACGCGCGTCTCGTATCGACGCCGCTGGTTGCAGTCACGGCACTCGCGATGGCCGGCGACCGCGCACGGATCGATGCGGCCGGCTTCGCCGACTACATCAGCAAACCGATCGAGCCGACGACCTTCGTCGCGCAAATCGAGCGCCATCTTCTGCCGCGCACACAAACATAAATGGCGACGGTTCTCGTCGCGGACGACGACCCAGACACTCGGCTGTTGGTCCGCACGGTGCTCGGCTACGCGGGCCACCGCGTGCTCGAAGCCAAAGACGGCGGCGAAGCGTTGGGTATCGCCGCCGAGCATCGGCCGCAATTGATTCTGCTCGACCTTTCGATGCCGTCCATGAGCGGACCCGAATTCCTTCGTGCGCTGCGCGCCGACGCGCGTACGTCGAGTACGCCGGTCGCCCTTTACACCGCGACGGTCATGAATCCCATGCTGCGCGACTTCATCGAGATTTACGGCATTTGCGACGTCATACCGAAGCCGTCGGGCCCCGCGGAGCTGCTCGCCTCGGTCGAGCGGGCGCTCAAGCATGCCGGCGACGCGACCGCGTGAGAAGAGAATAAGAACGGCGACGTTCCTTCCGCATTCACAATCGGTTGCTACGATGCGGGGCATGACCCGTCTGCGCGATGCAATTTCGGTGGATGGCTCGGCCGAGCAAAGCATGCTCCGGCTCGAGCAATTCTTCGAATCGCTGCGTGACAGGAACGGTGTGGCGCGCCTGCGTTTGCGCGTTCCGACGAACGGGCCGGCGGACGGCCTTGCGCTCGATCGCGAAGTCCGCGTCGAGGCGCGGCGCCCGCGCGGCGAAGCGAGCCTCAACGATCTGATGCTCATCACCTGGGTGCCCGAAGGCACCGGCGTATTTCCGGCCTTCGAAGGCATCCTGATCGTTCGCTCCGAGAACGGCACCAGCTCGATCGAACTCGACGGCACCTACACGGCTCCCTTCGGCACCGCCGGCCAGGTCTTCGATGCAGCGATCGGTCATCGCATCGCGGAGTCGACCGCCCGCGAACTGCTCAAGGATCTCAAAGCGGCAATAGAAGCATAAGAAACCTAAGGCGCGAGGAAAATATGCTCGAGCTGGTGACTGCAATTGCTCGCGCCGGCGAGACACCGCAGTGATATCTTCGGTTGCTCTTTCGACTGCATCGGCAGATGGTACACCTTGAGGCTGCCGTTGCCGGCGTCGAGCGTGTAGTACGCGAACCGATAGGTATCGGCAATCAACGCGCCGATCAGCGTATCCACGTGCGCGTTCGGGAAACGCCCGACCGACGGAATGAACGGCTGCGGGAACTGCGCGGTTACGTCCACCGGAGGCGACGGCGGCGATCCGGGCTTGGGCGACTGCAGCTGCCCGAAATACTGTCCGAGCAGAAGCGACGGCGCACTGCCGGCGGTCGGCGGCCATTCGGTGGAATCGATAATGTCGGCCTGCGCCAGATCGAGCCCAACCGAGCTCGGTGGTTTGGCATAGGGAAAACCGATCTTGAAGAGCCGCGAGCGTGTCGACGAGCTGGCATAGACGTAGAGCGTTGCGTTGATGTCGAAGCGCGCCTGTACCAGCGTAGTAAAGTGGGCTGTTTTCGAACCCGGCGCGCCAAAGCCGATCGTCAGCGCCGCGACACTGTCGCGTCGCAGCGGCGCGCGCAACTCCGAAATTCCCGCGCCCAGATTGTTGAGCAGCCACAAATCTTCGTTAGGGTCGTACTCCATGTCGACCAGATCGGCGCCGAACGGGCCCATCTCCGTAATCGCCGGCGTCAGTTTGATCTTTAGCGACGCGCGCTCAGGAGCAAACGAGACGATCGGCGCCTTGAAGACGCGAATCTGTTGCGAACTGGCCAACGCAACGTTGCCGTACTGATCGGCGGCGATCACCGGGGCGGACGCGATGCCGGGCCATTCGGCGAGCGTGAGCACCGGTTTTGAGCCCGCCGACAACGGAAGGCGGTACTCGTAAAACGTGCCGTTGTGGTCGACGTAGAGCAACTTCGCCGCCGGAGTTGCAGTGGGCTGAGGCGGATTGGAGATGCCGATCGGTGCCGGACCGGTCGCGCCGCCACAGCCCGACGACACCGCGGCAATCGCCGCGGCGACGATCAGCGAAAAGAGCAGCGCCAGTGATTTCATCGATCGAGACTCCCAAAGACCGGGCCCGGACATGAGCTGCACTTGGGATCGAAGAGAAAGAGGGAAAGACGCGCGGTATTGTGATACGGCAGCGCATTATGCCGGTCGAAAGCGTCGATCTGCGACGGCGTCACCGTGCCGATCGGCGCAGCGGCGCTGCCGGCGTAGCCGCCGACGTCGCTGACGCTCTTGCCGAGTGAAACCGTCGTCACTTCGCCGAAGTGCGCGCTGCCGCGCTGCCTGAAGTTCGAATTCGTCGACGCGCGAAACGTACCGAAGCTCGCCTGCGGCGTCGACGGCGCAGCGTTGTAAAGCGAAAGCGCGGCCGCTCCGGAACTCGCCGGTTCTTCAAAAGCTAAGACTTGATACGTGGGATAGCTGCCGACGACGACCAGTGTGTACTCTTTTCCTGCGGTCAATCCGGTCGAATTCATTGGGCCCACGGCGTAGCCGGCTTCGACGCGCGCCACGAGCGAAAGCGTACCGGCGGTCACGCTCATGAACGGCGTCATGCTGCCATAGTAAAAGGCCTGCGTCACGGTTTGGTTGTTCACTTGGAGATAACACGGACTGCTTGGACCCGGACAGATCGGCTGCGGTACGCCGGCGATGAGCGTTTCCAACAATGGCGACCCATCGACGAAGCGGACGCGCGCCGTTCCGGATTGCCCCGGTATCGAGCTCGAGGACGAGCTGGAACCGCCGCAGCCCGAACAGCTCAGCACAAGGGTGAAAACCAGCAGAAGTGAGGCGGAGCGGCTCGCGAACGAGCCGCTCCTGCCGTTGTCGGTTAGTTGATGCAAGCTGTCTGCGAAGCAGTGCCTTTAAGGGCCGTGCCAACCGCCGAGCGCAGGCTCGCGGCCAGCGGCGTGTACTCGAGCGGACCAAGGAGCGCTTGCCCCTTGTTGGATATCATGAAGTTGATCAGCTTCTTCTTGTTGGCGGTGTGTTGGCCATGGTTGGTTCCGTAGAAGAGCCAGTAGGTTAGTCCCACGATCGGGTACGCGCCATGAGGCGGCGTGGCGAACTCGCTCGGATTAATGAAGAGCTGGCACCACGGGGTGGTCGATCCCATCGGAAGGAGGTCGCTGCCTTCGCCGTACGAGATCGTAGTGGCGCCCGCCAGCCCCTTCTCGACCGCGAGCTTATTGGTTGGGCTCACATAGACGTGATTGCCGGTATCGAGAACGCTGGCTTGCGCGATGGCGGCGGCCGCCGCCCACGCGCCTTCCGCGTATCCGGTGCCCCACGGATCGCTTTGGATGCCGCCGATGACTCCCGGGTTGCCGCTTTCGCCGAAGAAGCGCACGTTCGGGTCGCCCGAGGAGCCGGGGCCCGGCCAGGCCTGGTTCACGCCGAACGTCCACGAGGCGTCGCGACCCTTGCCGACGTTTTGGTACGGATCCTTATTGAACGGTGCCGGCCATGTCTGGTTGCACGAGGTGTTGAGCTTGTTGGTGAAGAGGTAGGTCGTTCCGCTGTTGTCGGAGCGGAAGTAGTAGTGGATGGTCTCGCTAACGCCGCCCGTAACCGAGCCGCCGTTGTCTTTCGTGATTGCGGCATCGTTCCAATCGCTGATAAGGCCATTGGAGATCGCGCAGTAGGTCCACGTGGAGAGTTTAATCGCGTTGCTTCCGATGGCGAATGAGGCCTGATTGTACGGGAAAACGAGCGGACCGCCGAAGGTCGGGAACTCAAACGGTTGACCCCAGGTTACCTTACCGGTCAAACGGCCGTTGAAGTAGGTCGAGCCCGACGCGCAGCATTCGGTCGACGCCATCGCTTGGTCGCTACCAACGAAATCGAGCGGATCTTGACGCGCGCCGAAACCGACCGGCGATAAGCCGAGCGCGGCGCACTGCTGCGTTGCGGTTCCATTGTTTGCTTCGAACTCTTTGCGTCCGAAGCCGCTGCCCGTCAAGCAGTAGTAAGGGATTCCGGTTCCGCCGTACGAGGCGAGAACCGACCCGGGGCCGGGCGTCGGCTGCGGCGGGCCGGACGTGGCAAGGCCGACGGGCTGATCGCCGAGATTGTATGCGAAGCCTGCAAAGGTCGAGCCGCCGGCATGCAGATCTGCCGCGCCGGTGTCGTTAGGATTCACGCGGTGGCCCGAGGCACCGGCCGCGTTCGGCAACGGCGCGACTCCGGAGCTGCCTCCGGAAGTTCCATTACACGCACTGAGCGTCAGCGCCGTAACGGCTGCCAAGGCCAGTGCCACGAGGGTTTTGTTCATGTGGTCTTCCTTGTTTGTGGGTGAGCGAGTGCGTTAGAGTTTTGCCGGACCGGCCTTGGCCGATCCGGAAATCGATGAGACGACCAGCGAGATCGGAGCGCTGAGCTGCGTCGCCGAGCCCGC
>DASXGO010000053.1:0-1836 GCA_036489055.1 Candidatus Cybelea sp.
CGCCGGGATCGCGACCGCCGAGCGGGTAATCGGCCGCGACGGTCCTCAGCCGCTCGAGCACTTTTCGAAGGTAATCGCGGTTAATCTCATCGGGACGTTCAACGTGATTCGCCTGGCGGCCGCGAAGATGCTCGAACGTTCGGTCGAGCCCGGCGAGGATCGCGGCGTCATCGTCTGCACCGCTTCGGTGGCGGCATACGACGGCCAAATCGGGCAAGCGGCCTACTCGGCATCGAAGGGCGGCGTCGTCGGAATGACCCTTCCCATCGCGCGCGAGTTTGCGCAGCACGGGATTCGCGTCGCGAGCATCGCGCCCGGAATCTTCGACACGCCGATGCTCGCGGGGCTTCCAGAAGCGGCCCGGGAGTCGCTCGGCAAGCAGGTGCCTTTCCCTTCGCGCCTCGGCCGGCCGGCGGAATATGCGTTGCTGGCGCGGCACATCATCGAAAATCAAATGCTCAACGGCGAAGTGATTCGGCTCGACGGCGCGATCCGAATGGCGCCTCGCTAATCGAATTTCAAGAGACCGCCCAATCGAAAAGCCAGGACCGCAGCTATCTCAGCCAAAGAACCTACCGTGAAGTCCGCGCTCATCGCCGCGCTTGTTTTGCTCGGCATCGGCATTGCCGCAGCGCCTTCGGTTGCCGTCACTCACTCCGCGCCGACCGCGTCGCCGATTCCCCTGCCGTCGCCGGAGTTGCTGCTGTATAAGATTCGGCGCCAGTTTCGATCGCATCGCCCCCCGCCGCCTTACGTCACCTACACGCTGGTGCGCAAGCAGACGCTCGACGACGGATACCCCGATCTCCTCAACAGCTACACGTATCACATGTGGTGCCGCACCTACGACCGCGCGGCGCTGGGGCGGCGCGTCTATCACGGGTCGTCGCGCGGAACGCTCGAATTTTTCCGGCCGTCTTTCAACGAGCCATGGGACCCCGGCCCACCCACCGCCGATCTCTTCGAACCAGCACCCGTGCATCCGCACACCAATCCGCGCACGTTCGTGCCGACTCCCGAGCCGAGCGGCAGTCTACCGCCGGTCATCGCAAGCGTGACGGCGCTCGGAGAGTTCGATTACCGCGTGACGCGGGTTGCCAACGAAGGCGACTTGATCCACGTCAGCCTGACGGCGCGGCGCGATCCCGATCGCAACCGTCTGCGCGAACTCTACGTCGAGGCCAAGACGCTGGAACTCAAGCAAGTCGTCGCCACCGATAAGCTCTACGAAGACGACAACGGTAGCCATCACGTCTATCCGATGCTCTTCACCGTGACGCTGAGCTGGATGAACAACATGCCGATCGTCACGCACATTCGCGGCGAGCCGACCTATCAAGCCGACGCCGAGTACTTGGGACGCGACGCTACGGTCGACTACGATTTCATCGACATCACGTTTCCGGCGTCACTGCCGGATTGGTACTTCGATCCCCGCGACTACGCCGCGCACGTCAGCGACGCGCCGTCTTAACTCTTGAAGGGCGCGTCAGCTTTGACAAGCTGTGGAAACTCGCGGCGCAGCTTCTGAAGTTTTGGAACGTCGTTGATCACGATGTAGGGATTTTGCGGATTGTGCACCGCATAGTCTTGATGATATGACTCGGCCGCATAGAAACCGTGCAGCGGCGCGACGATCGTCACGATCTTCGACGAATAGGCGCCTTTCGTTTGAAGACCTGCGATGTACTGGATAGCTTCGGCTCGCTGATCGGGCGTCGTATAGAAGAGTTCGGAGCGGTACTGCGGCCCGTCGTCCGGACCTTGGCGATTGAGCTCCGTCGGGTCGTGCGCCACTAAGAAATAGACGTCGAGCAGTTGTTTGAACGAGATTCG
>DASXGO010000143.1:0-6323 GCA_036489055.1 Candidatus Cybelea sp.
AAGTGATCATTCCCTGAAAGACCGATTTCCCTTTTTTTCGAAGAACGAGCGGATTCCTTCCTGGTAGTCGTAGCTGTCGTAGATTCTGCGCCGTGCCCCCTGATGCGCTCGAAGATCTCGGTGGTGAGTGGCTGAGCGTGGGCCAAAACGAGAATCTCTTCTTTTAGCAAGGTAATGACCGAAAAAAGCACAAGCCCCTGCTTTTAAGCATGGGGTTTCTTTTGCGTCTTTTGCTAGAAAAAGCGAGACATAAACGCTGCGCGCAATATTTTGCGGCGAGCCTTTACCGAGCCTGGAACGGGCTCGTTGAGGCGCAAGTCCGCCAGTAGGCGGATTGCTCAAAGAAGCTGTCTGCCTTTAGCTGACAGAGTGTTCACTAGCTTGAGTTTTTCTGTAGCGTAGATATGCTAGCGAGCCCAGTCGTGCTTCAACAGACGCGACCCCAGGATGAGGAGCGAACCATGATCGATCATCAACGGGACATGACGCCGGTCGTTGACCTTACGCGTAAAAAAGGCACCGGCGCGGAGCGCACGCAGCGGCCCATCTACGTCGACCTGCTTCCGCCGTGCAACAACGCGTGCCCGGCCGGCGAGAACATCCAAGCGTGGCTGGCCTTAGCGCAGGCGGGACGCTGGAAGGAAGCGTGGGAGCAGCTAATCAGCGATAATCCGCTCCCGGCCGTGCACGGCCGCGTGTGTTACCACCCGTGCGAAACAAGCTGTAACCGGCGCGAACTCGACGGCGCGGTAAGCATCCACGCCGTCGAGCGTTTTCTCGGCGACCTGGCATTGCGCAACGGCTGGAAAGTGCCCGTTACGGCGCAGCCGTCAGGAAAGCGCGTCCTGGTTGTAGGCGCCGGCCCGGGAGGGCTGTCTGCAGCGTATCATCTCAAGCGCCTCGGTCACGAGGTCGAAATCCACGATGCTGGTCCGCTGCCCGGCGGGATGCTGCATTTCGGCATTCCCGCGTACCGGCTTCCGCGCGCCGATCTCATGGCCGAGATCAAAACCATCGAAGACTTCGGCGTCAAGATCGTTCTCAATAGTAAAGTGGAAGATGTGTTGGAAGCCAAAGCGGCGGGTAAGTTCGACGCCGTTTTTGTGGCGATCGGCGCGCATCTGGCAAAGCATGTCGACATACCGGCGCGCGACGCCACCAAGGTGTTCGATGCGGTGGCGCTGCTGCGCGACGTGGGAACCGGCGGCAAGCCCGTGCTGGGACGCCGAGTCGTGATCTACGGCGGCGGCAACACCGCGATGGACGCCGCCCGGACCGCGAAACGGTTGGGCGCGACGGAGACACTCATCGTGTATCGCCGCGATCGGGAGCACATGCCGGCGCATCAATTTGAAGCCGATGAAGCCATGACCGAAGGGGTCAAAATTCACTGGCTTCGGACGATCAAGGAAATCGACGTGGCCGATCTGACGGTCGAAGTAATGGAGATCGACGACAAAGGCAAGGCCCGGCCGACCGGCAAGTTCGAGACGCTTCAGGCCGACGCCGTCGTTCTGGCACTCGGCCAAGATTCGGACAGCGGCTTCCTGCACAAGATCAAGGAGATCGAGTTCGGACCCGACGGTACCGTTATCGTTGCACCGAACATGATGACGGGCAGCCCGGGAATCTTTGCCGGCGGCGACCTGATCCCGTGCGAACGCACTGTCACTGTTGCCGTCGGCGGCGGCAAGAAGGCGGCGCGTTACATCGATGCGTGGCTCCGCTCGACGACGTACACACCGCCGCCCAAACACACGATCGTCACCTTCGGCATGCTCAACTTGCCGATTTTCAGCGACGTGCTGGTGCATATGCAGCGCGAACGCTTGGTGGAAGAACGAACGGCGTCTTTCGAGGAAGTCGTTGCCGGTCTGGACGAGCCGGCGGCAATCGGGGAAGCGAAGCGCTGCTTCTCGTGCGGCAACTGTTTTAAATGCGACAACTGCTTGGCGGCGTGTCCGGAAGACGCGATTATCAAGTTGGGCACGGACAAAGGGTACGATGTTAATTTCGAGCGCTGCACCGGTTGCGGGGTGTGCGTCGCTCAATGTCCGTGTCATGCAATGGAAATGATTAAGGAGCCGGTCGCATGAGCACTATTATGACCAGCACGAAGAGCGATGGTTCTGCCAGCAACGGCGTGACGAGTAATCGCGTAACCTTGGACGGCAACACCGCCGTCGCGCATGTCGCGTATCGCGTCAACGAGACCGCTGCGATCTACCCGATCACGCCATCGTCGACGATGGCGGAACTTGCCGACGAATGGTCCTCAAAGGGCGTCAAGAATATCTGGGGCCGCGTTCCCGTCGTTCAAGAGATGCAAAGCGAAGCCGGCGCGGCCGGCGTGTTGCACGGTGCGCTGCAATCGGGTGCGCTCACGACGA
The DNA here is from genome assembly GCA_036489055.1 of Candidatus Cybelea sp. GTDB lineage: Bacteria > Vulcanimicrobiota > Vulcanimicrobiia > Vulcanimicrobiales > Vulcanimicrobiaceae > Cybelea. The sequence goes on from DASXGO010000143.1 coordinate 2,391, forward strand.
CGTTCACGGCATCGCAAGGCCTGCTGTTGATGATCCCCAACATGTATAAGATCGCCGGCGAGCTGACGCCGACGGTGTTCCATGTTGCGGCTCGCGCGCTGGCGACCTCGGCGCTCTCGATCTTCGGCGACCATTCCGATGTGATGGCCGTGCGCAACACGGGCTTTGCACTGATCTCATCCGGCAACGTTCAGGAAGCGCACGACACGGCGCTGATCGCGCAAACCGCGACCCTCGAGTCGCGCATTCCGTTCCTGCACTTCTTCGACGGTTTCCGGACTTCGCACGAGCTCAACACCCTCGACCTGCTCTCCGACGAACAGATTCGTGCGATGATCAGCGACGATCTCGTGCGCGCGCATCGCGAGCGGTCCCTGAGTCCGGAGCATCCGTTCATCCGCGGAACGGCGCACAATCCCGACACTTATTTTCAGGCGCGTGAAGCGTCGAATGTCTTTTACGATCGGGTACCTGGGATCGTTCAGGCAGCGATGGACCACTTTGCCCAGTTGACGGGCCGCCAATATCACTTGTTCGAATTCGACGGCGCAGCCGACGCCGAGCGCATCATCGTCATGATGGGTTCGGGGTCGGAGACGTCTCGCGCGACGGCGCGTGTGCTCTGTGCCGCGGGCGCCAAGGTCGGCGTGCTGCAAGTTCGTTTGTATCGGCCCTTCTCGGCTGCGGACTTCATCGCGGCGCTGCCGTCGTCGGTCCGTTCAATCGCCGTGCTCGAGGAAACCAAAGAGCCGGGAGCATCGGGCGAACCGCTGTATCTCGACGTGATGAGCACGCTCGGGCAGACCGTAGCGAACGGCGAGCGCGCGCAGATGCCGCGTGTGATCGGCGGCCGGTACGGCATCTCATCCAAAGACTTCACGCCGGCTATGGTCAAAACCGTCTTTGACGAGCTTGCGAAGCTCCAGCCCAAGAATAGTTTCTCGATCGGCATCAACGACGATGTGTCGCACCGAAGTCTCGAAGTCGATACGAGCTTCACCATCGAGAAGGACTCGGTCACCCGGTGCGTCTTCTACGGATTGGGCGCGGACGGAACGGTCGGTGCGAATAAAAATAGCGTGAAGATCATCGCGCAGGACGCGGGACTCTACGCGCAGGGGTACTTCGTCTACGACTCGCACAAGTCGGGCGCGCAGACGGTTTCGCATCTTCGTTTTGGTCCGGAGCCCATTCACGCACCCTATTTGATCGCATCGGCCAGCTTCGTGGCGTGCCATCAATTCAGTTTCATCGAGAAAGTGGACGTGCTGCGGCTCGCCGCGCCCGGTGCCGTCTTCCTGCTCAATAGCCCGTACGGGCCGGATGACATTTGGGATCACTTGCCGCGTGCGGTGCAGCACACCATCATCGAAAAGAAGCTGCGCTTCTACGTCATCGACGCCTCGAAAGTCGCCCGTGACGCCGGGATGGGCTCCCACACCAACACGATCTTGCAGACCTGTTTCTTCGCGATCTCCGGCGTGCTGCCGCGGGATGCGGCGATCCACCACATCAAGGAATCGATTCGTAAGACCTATACGAAGAAGGGCGAAAAGGTGGTGCAGCTCAACTTCGCCGCCGTCGACGGAACACTGGTCAACCTCTTCGAGGTGAAGGTGCCCACGAGCGTGACGAGTGTGTTCGACCGCCCGCTGCTCGTCCCGGCGAGCGCGCCAGAATTCGTCCAAAAATTCACGGCAACAATGATGGCGGGACTGGGCGACGAGATCCCGGTAAGCTTGATGCCCATCGACGGCACGTTTCCGTCGGGTACCGCGGCGTTCGAGAAGCGCAACGTCGGCGACTTCGTTCCGGTGTGGGAACCCGACTTGTGCATTCAGTGCGGGCAATGCGGTTTCGTCTGCCCGCACAGCGTGATCCGGGCAAAGTACTACAAGGACGACAAGCTCGCGAACGCACCGGAGACGTTCAAATCGGCTCCGATCAACGTGCGCGGATTTCCGGAAGTCAAATTCACCCTGCAGTTCTATCCCGAGGACTGCACGAGTTGCGGCCTTTGCATCGAGGCCTGTCCGGCCGTCGATCCGTTCGATCTCGAGCGGCGGGCGATCAATCTGGCTCCGAAGGCACCGCTGATCGAGTCCGAGCGAACCAACATCACGTTCTTCGAGAGCTTGCCGTTCAACGACCGGGCGCGCGTCGACTTCGAAAACGTGCGCGGCGTGCAGTTCCTGCAACCGCTCTTCGAGTTTCCCGGCGCCTGCGCGGGCTGCGGCGAGACGCCGTACATCAAGCTGATGTCGCAACTCTTCGGTGATCGGCTGCAAGTCGCCAACGCGACGGGTTGCTCGTCGATCTACGGCGCGAACTTGCCGACAACGCCGTGGACGAAGGACGCCGAGGGCCGCGGTCCCGCCTGGTCCAACTCGCTCTTCGAGGATAACGCAGAGTTCGGTCTCGGTTTCCGGCTCGCCGCGGATCAACACGTCGAGATGGCGCACGGGCTGCTGCTCGAGCTCGCCGAGCAGCTTGGTCCCGAGCTCGTCGAACAGATCATTGCAGCACCGCAGATCAAAGAGTCGGAGATTCGCGCGCAGCGGATTCGCGTTGCCGAACTAAAAGTCAAACTGCTCAAGCTCGACAGTGAGAAAGCGCGCGACCTGTTGTCGGTCGTCGACCATCTGGTGCGCCGTAGCGTCTGGATCGTCGGCGGTGACGGCTGGGCCTATGACATTGGTTACGGCGGCCTCGATCACGTGCTAGCCTCCGGACGCAACGTCAACGTGCTCGTCCTCGACACCGAGGTGTACTCCAACACCGGTGGGCAAGCGTCAAAGGCGACGCCCCTGGGCGCAGTCGCGCTGTTCGCAAAAGCCGGCAAACGCACGGCCCGCAAGGATCTTGCTATGCAGGCTATCTCGTATGGCAACGTGTACGTCGCAACCGTCGCGATGGGCGCCAACCCACAGCAGACGCTCGACGCATTTCGCGAAGCCGAGGCCTATGACGGCCCGTCGCTGATCCTTGCCTACAGCCATTGCATCGCACACGGCATTGATATGCGGCAGGGCATGAAGCAACAGGCGCTCGCCGTCGCGAGCGGTCACTGGCCGCTGATGCGCTTCGACCCCGGACTGCGTCGCGCCGGCCTCAACCCGTTTCAACTCGATTCGCCGCGTCCGACCGTCCCGCTCAAGGAATACCAAGCTACCGAGTTGCGTTACAAGTCACTCGTCGATTCGCGACCTCAAGAAGCCGCGGAGCTGTCGGCGATGGCGCAGGTGGTCGCAACTGAGCGCTATCGCAAGTACGAAGAGTTGGCGCGCACCGATGGGAGCCGTTTCCATCCGGCGACCGAATCGGTGAGCGAAGCGTGCGTCAAATTCGATGATCCGGCACATGTGGCGGCCGATGCCTTGGGCCGTGTTGCCGGCTTCGCCGAGAGCGGTTCGCCCACTAACCCCACCCCATAACGCCACGACATTGCCTTCCATGCCGGTGCCGGTGCCAAACGGGATCCTTATACTTCACGCAGTGGAAACCCAGCTTGCTCGACTCGGCCGCTTCTCGTGCCGCCCCGTCTGGTCCAGCCATCCCGAGACTGTGATAGCCGGAATCGGCTTTTCTTCTCCACCGAGAAGTCTGGTGAGCGACAGGCCGACGGACTTCGCCAAGAGATCCCAGGCCGCCATGTCGATACCTGCCATAGCTATCCCGGTGAATCCTTGCGGTCCAAGTAACCGGAAACCTCCTTGGAGTTTCCGCGCCAAAGCCAGCGGCGCTACCGCATCACCTTCGATCCGCGGATGCAAGGCTTCGATGAGCTCTACGATGGGCTTAAGAGCAATCGACGTATAGCAAAATACGCAGGAACGGCCAGTCAGCCCCTGGTCTGTCTCCAGATCCACAAGAACGAGCGGAGCAGATTCGACCACACCGCTAGCCGTCATATGCGGATGCGCCAACAGCACA
>DASXGO010000176.1:0-2144 GCA_036489055.1 Candidatus Cybelea sp.
TGAGCACGACGTGCTGGATCGGTGTCGTGGGGAGGCCCGGCTCACCGCGAAGCCGCGCGCTCGAGTACGATAACGATCCTGGCGGGACGGCGGCGCCGTTAGGAAAGCTCGAGCATGCGGAGGTTGCGATGATGACCGCAACCGCGAGGTGCTTCAACGCTGGGTCCCCGGACCGCTCTTGCGCAGTTGCTCGAGCACCTGGCCGAGATAATCCGGATCGCCGGCCAACTGATGTTGACGATACGCAGCCTGATCGAAGAGCCAATCAGGCAGCGACGGCGGCAGCCCGATCTCATCGTTTTGCACGTCGAAGTCGTAGCGTATCGGTGGGTCGTCGTAGTTCCAGAGTGCGCGCGAGACGACCCAGGACCCCAGCACGCCACGGAAATAGACGGTCACGTCGGTGGCGCTCAGCGGCGCTTTGGGTACCGGCGCGTACGTTCCCACGAAGTGCGCTTTCAAGAGATCGTACGTTGAAACGTCGATCCAGAGATCGCGCAAGTTATGGACTTGCGGCGAGTCTTTGGGCAATAACTGCAAGTGGTATGCTTCGCGGCCCCCGACGTCTTCGATCGGCGGCGAGCCGTTCGGACCCACCGCGAACGTATAAAGCGGTTTTGCCACCGCGACAACGTACGCGATCGTCTTCAGTCCGGCGACGTCAGGCGCCATTACCACACCGTTGCCGCCAGGAGCGAGGTGAACTGAGGCGCGCAGTCTCCAGGCAAACGGCCCCAAAAACTCGGGGACGATGAGCGCCGGCGGAAGTTTCCCATTTGTACTCGGATCGCTGATATTCTCCATGCCGTCGGCTAAGCGCACAGCATAGCGGTGCGTCTCTACCGACGAAGATTCACCCGTATAATAGCCCATCGGCCGGTTACGGATATGCCACGTGGCGGTCCAGATGGCGTAGGGCGGGACGGGGTACGATTGCAGTTTCGCAAAGCTTTCGTCAAAAATCTGCGATGCACTGCCGGCCGGGCCTGCCAGGACGATTCGCATCGCGTCGAAGGCAGGCTCGAGGATCACGTCGGCTCCGGTGTCGATAAGGAAGTGTGCCGGCCGCCCGTTGGGCTCCGCCGCTTCGGTTCTGTTCTCGTACAAGCGGACCGCGGCCAAGCGCAGCTCTGCGTCGGTATCGCCGGGATGGCTTTGCAGCCAAGCCTGATCGGCGGAGGCCGCCACAGCAAAATCCCCGTTTGCGAAAAGCGACGCCCCGGCATCAGTCGTGTCATCCCGAGCGGAGTCGAAGGACGGTGCGCTCGCGCCCCCGCAGGCCAGCGCCCCCGCCAACGCGGCGACGGCCCACTTCATCATAGCCTCATCTCCTCACGTAAGGGCTGCAGCCCCTCCGGCTCGAAGCTCGGCGCGTTATGATGCAGATTGCCGCGGTCCTCCTGCTCTCCGGTTTGATTGCGCAGGCGTCCCCGTCCGGGCCGCCCACGGCGATGTTTACGTCGTTCATCACGGACGTGCTCGCCGGGCGCGTTCCCTCGAACATCTCCGAGACGATGCGCTCTCAGTCGGAAGGGCTAACACAGGTACGCGACGCGTTCGCGAAGTTTGGCACGTTTAAGCGTTTGCAGTACGTGCGCGAAGACAACCTTCAGGGTTACCACCGGTATCATTACAGCGCCGTTTTCACGAAAAGCACGCAGCACGTGGTCTTCGTGACCGACTCGAATGGCACGATCGTCGGCTTCTTTGAGGATCAGCCGCCACAGCAGCAGTCGCAGGGGCAGCCGCCACAGCAGCAGTCGCAGGGCCAGCCGCCACCGCCCGGAGAACCGACGCCGCCGCCGGCGCAATCCCGGTGAGGTTCCCCTAGTCGTCGTCGACGGGTTTATACGACGGCTTGCGATGAATGAAATACGACTCGCCGAGGTTGGACTTGATCGTCTGGAATCGGAGCGGCGACTGTTTATAGTTAAAGCAGTCGAGCATGTTTTGCGCGTGCTGGTCAGTCCGTCCGAGGGTGCCGAGATGCCAGTTGTCTTCGATGTACTTTAGGATGCTGCCGAACTCGTAGTGCGTCTTTGAGATATACCCAGGCCGAGCGTAGGGCGAGACAACGATCGCCGGAACGCGGAAGCCCAAGCCACCGTAGTTCCGCTGCTCCGGCTTGAAATTATCGTAGAGGC
>DASXGO010000221.1:0-10653 GCA_036489055.1 Candidatus Cybelea sp.
GGAGCGGAACGCGAAAAGCAAGTCCGTCGCGGTCGAGATTCTTCGGCGGCACGTGGTCGTACCATCCGCCAAAGCCGCTCCACAGAATCACGATGGCGGTCGTGTTCCAGAACTGACTCTCGCCGACGGCATTAACGACCGATGCAACCCATGCCGGACCGCATGAAGAAAGCGATCCGGAAAGGTCCGAATCGGCAAAGGCGGGCGTCACCCACGTTACGGTCGCGAGCTTTCCCGAACCAACGTCTTCGATGAACTTGGATGAGGGCGAGGTGCCGGCGGACCCTCCCTCGATCCAACCAAAGGCATCCCACGTGTTGACGATTGGATGTTTGTTATCGGCGGTCCGATAGTAGCTCCAGCTCAGTCCCGCCTCGGTTAATTCGTCCGCTAGCGTTTTGTAGGACGAGCACGCAGCGAGTTTACCGCCGGCGAACTGATGAACCCATTGGCGATACACGCACCCCTGCGGAGGCGTCTTGCCGAACGGCTCGTTCAGCGCGTTCCCGGCCTGGGCAGCAACGAGGTACTGGTGCGCCTCGAACGTAGGGTTGCCGGTCGAAGAAAACATCTCATCGCCGAGCGGATATTGTTCCGCGAGGTCATAGTACGGCTGAACCTCCGACGCCGGAACGTGCGCGTACTCAGGATGGCGATATCCCGGGCAAACCGCGTGCTCCTTACCGAACTTACCGGTTTTACGATCCCGCTCGAAATCCCCGAACGTATCCGACAGCGTGCAGTTCGCCTCAAGCGGGATCGTCTCGTGCGAACACTTCCCATCGGCGCCCGGGTACGCGCAGAACAAGTTGTCGAAGCTGCGTCCTTCCTGCACGACAATGACGATATGCTGAATTTTCCCCGACGATCGACCCAGCGCTGAATTGGCCTCCGGCGAACTTGGCGAGACCGCGCCGCTGCCGCAAGCCGACGCTGCCAAAACGACACCGGACAAGAAAAGCTTAGAAATGTTGCGAGAAAACATCGTGCACCGCTCCTACTTCACGCGCCGAGTTTTGCTTTATAAGAGTTAGTCGAATCGCTCGTGTGCTTCCTTTGGCAATAAAGAACCCCTGTCAATAAAAGAGCCCGCCGCGAATGCGCCGGGCTCTTTTATTTTGCGGTTCGATTACACTAGTCGCCGTCATCCCTACGGGGAGGAAGCGCCTTGAGCTTCGAGGTGCCTTTGAGCTGCTGCGCCAGGTACCCCCCGGCAGTTTCGTATTGTGCCGGGAGCGATGTCGGGGATGGTATCGGCGTTATGCCGAGCGACGCACAACTCATGTTCGGCGGAACGCCGGGGTTTGAAATCTCGGCGAGCGACGGAGGATTTACGCCGCCGCCGCGGAGCTTCGATGAATCGAGCGCGTCGAAGAGGTTTGAGGTTTCAGGATCGGCGTCCGCAGGAGCCAAGCCTGCCGAATCGCCTTTCTTTTCATCCGGCAGCGACGCAAACGTCGGTAGGCCGAAAACCGCTTCGATGAGCTTCGAGACCGAACCATGATCGGAGAAGTCGTGAACGACGACTCCAGTCTTGGAGAATGCGGAAATCACCATCGCCGGAATGCGCACGCCGTCGCCGCAGGGGTAGCCCTGTTCGGCGCCCGACCGATCTTGCGGGCAGGTCTGGCCGAACCCCGGAGGCGGCACGTGATCGTAGAAACCGCCGCTGTCGTCCCACGTCACGATGATGATCGAGTCTTTCCAGTATTTGCTCTTTGCAATGGCGTTAATGACTTCCGCGAGATACGCTTCGGCCACCTGATGGTCCGAGCTGCCGCTTCCGGGATGGTCATCGTCGCCGACATAATACTTGCTCCCGGATGGGTTCTGCGTGAAGATCGGATCCGCCGGCACCAAGCCGTAAGAATTCGCGTTTCCGCCTTTGACCCAGAAGACTCCCGACGACGGCAGTTTGCCGTGCTGAATGTCGGTGATCAGACCGTTGCTCTGCGTGTTGTCGCGCAGCGTCCGCTTACTCGCAAAACCCGATTGCGGGTTATTGATGTAGTCGAAGTAAAGCGGCGCGGTATGATGCGCGGAGAAGCCGGCGCCGGACGTGTAAAGCCCTTCTTCGTACCACGCCCATGGGTAGGATTGATGGTGCGCTCGCGCTTCCTTAGAGATGTCGCGGTCTTCGTAGCCGACGACCTTGTTCTTGAGCGCTAGCCGATCCATCTGCGGGTTGAGCATTACCGGCATCGTCGCATAGCTTTGGAATGTCCCGGCGTCGCCGGTATATGAGGTGACGGGGAAGCTTAGTTGCGACGGAGGTGGATTGTCATCGTTCGATATCGGTACGCCGTCGCTGTAGCCACCGCTCGGAAGCGGCTGCGAGAGAGTGCCTTCGCCGGCAGCGGCCTCGGTTTGCCCGATTTGACCGGCAAAGAGCTGGATGTTGCTCGGCGTTGAGTCCCCGGTCGCGGCCTGGAAGTAATGATCGAAGAGCGTGAAGTTCTTGGCGTAATACCAAAGGTACGGGACGGTATCGCAATCGTAGACGCCCTCGATGCCGATCGACTCGTTATGCTGTTCGATTTGTTGGGGGCTCGGCGTCGGTCCGAGTACCGGAACGCCGGCTTCGACGTCCACGAGGAAATCGTCCATCTTCCCGCGGTCGATCGAGACTTCTTGATCGTAACGGCCGTTAAAGCCGCCCGTGATATCGGGCGCATCCCCAACGTAATTGGAGCTGTTCGGGTTTGCCGAGATCAAGAAGGGACGCTGACAACCCAACGTCTCGGGATCGTACTGACAATCCGTTTGTTGGGCCAGATACGTACCTAGATTCTCGACGTACTGTCCGTTCATCCCGGGAAAAAGCCCAAAGATCTGATCGAAGGTGTGGTTTTCTTGAACGAGCACGAAAACGTGTTTGACCTTAGACCGTGCCAGGTTCGCGATCGTACGGCGTTCCGCGGCATTCGAGAGCTGCGCAACCGCAGATTGCGCGTTTTCGGCTTGCGGGTTTTGCGATAGCGGTGCGATCGAGGACCCGCCGCCAGGTCCTCCGCATGCCGCCAGCGCCCACAGTGCTAGCAAAATTACCGTGTTCGACAGTAAACGACGCATTGTCACTACCTTCCGTTTGTTTCAAGCAAGGCGCGTATGCTTTCAAACTAACAGAAGGCAAAGTTACTAAACAACGCGAGCAAGTAGCGGTTTTAATAAGATGGATAATCGCGCCTTAAGTTTATCGACCAAACGTGTAGTCGGACGATGTACGCGCAATTAGCTTTCCTTAACGAAAAGATTGACTACCTTAGCGGCATCCTCTTGCGAGCCAGATGAATCACGACGCGCAGCGCGTCAGCGGTGACCGAACGTCCGGACCGCCGACTCGAGCTCTCGATAATGGTGCGCGAGCGCCGGCGGTCGATTCTTGAATAAAGTTTGCGCACTGCCGACGCCACAGCGATGGCGCTGGTTGGCTCGACGAAAGGTGCGCCGGCAGCGCGGACACCTCCAGGGCGTCCTACGTTCGATAGCGGCGCCGTTCCACGTATAAAATACCCGCGAGGCTCAGTGCAACCATCAGCAGAGAACCAATGACCAGCAGCATTACTGCCTCCTCCTGCAAGTAACTATGCGTGGAAGCGTTTGCTGCGACGTGAAGCGACGCTACTCTTTTCATATGAGCGGCTGCTTGCGTGCTTGTCGCACATCACAAAAGCGAACGGGCGGTCACCAAGTCGCTTTATCTCAATTGCCCGAGCCCGGCAATAAAATGCCCGCAAGTTTTTTTAAGATTGCCGAAAGAGGCATGAGCGTGAGCAGCAATGGCGCCACCGGAAGGAGCGTTGCGACCCCAAAACCGACGAGCATCTGCGGCGTGACCGGAAGGCTGCGCATGTCGGCAATGACGGCGTAGCTATTACCCATGTCGGCGAGCGACTGGATGTCGGCGCTTCCGATAAACGGCTCGTCTGAGCTCGCATGGCCGTGAACCCATTTCTCATCAAACTCCCGGCCGTAGCGCGTTGCCAGTGCGCCGTAATCGATGCTCCCGCGCCGCTTCGTTCGCGCCAAAACCGGCAGATAGGATAAGAGCGGCGAAACCGTCAGCAGCAAAACGAAGACAACAACCACGACGATCTCCGCTTTAAACTCCGGCAGCGGCGCTTTGCCAACGATCACCGGCGTCGCGAGCCAGGCCGTGAGCAGCGTGCCCTGCGCTATCGCAAAGAACGTGAACGCCTGAGTTCCCGTAATGAGAAATCCCAGGCCGCCGACGCGATCCGCGTGCGTTGGAATGAGCCGAAGACCAAGCCGCGCGGTTTGCCGTAGGAAACGTCCCCAAATGAAGAGCCGATAGTACCAGCGCAGCAGAATGAATTGGAGAATCGGCAGGCTCACGTACGCGTAGTAGATGCCGCCAATCGTGAGCACCGGACCGCTCTTGGATGGATTCGCATACCACGCCGCTGCTTCGGCTGCGACCCCGGTGCGGCGGACGACGAAGAGATCAACGCTGTAAATAAGTGCGAGGATCACGATGTCGGCGAGTACCGAGTCCCCGAGGCGAAATGCCGACGCGACGGATGCTTTGAACTTCTCCATGGACTGCGGTGGAACGAGCTGGCGGGTTAGAAACTGCTGCAGCGTTGGCCGGATGCGGGCCTCGGCCACCCGGCCGGCAATGAGAAAGAGCGGCAGCGCAACGAGCAGCCGGATGTGCGCAGAGTAATCGCGCAGAAACGGCGTGCCCGTGGCACTGCGCAACAACTGCCCGTCGAAAGCGGAAAGAACCACCAACGGAAGCCACGCAATCAGCGGCAGGATCAAAATCGACACCGTACGCGCCCGCTGCAGTGCGGCTTCGTCCGCGCCGGCGCGGCGAAAAACCTCGAAGAAAAGGCCGCCGTTGAACGGCAGGGAGCTTTGCGGAATTATCGCCTGCGCGGGGGCATCGAGCGGGCCGGCGCCAAGTGCCGCTGCCGCCGGGATGGCGGTCTCGGACATAAACTTAAAGTTCGCCGTGTAAGCAGGCTTTCCCATGCGCAAGCGAGCGCCGCGCTGCGATTCGGCGCCCGCAAAAATGCCCATAATGACCCCATGCGATTGCCGCCGCTTATCATCACGTCCGCCGTCATCCTTAGCGGATGCCTGGGCGGCGCGGGCATGCAGACCACGCCGCCCGCGCCGATCCCGCAGACCCCTGGATCGACCGATGGGGAATCGGCACAAGCGAAGAGCGGCGATTCGGCACCCGAAGGCGCTGCCGAGGCGGCGCCGCCCATTTCAGAGCCGGTTGAGGAACCATCGATCTCGACCGCTGCAGGCGGCAGGTTCTTGCGCGCGTAGCACGGGCGCCGAAACGCTTTTCGGCGTTTCCCAACGAATCGTCGCAGCATGGAACGTGCCGCGACCCAAAGCCATGAGTCGCATTCATGAGCGACATCGGAATCAACATTACACCGTGGGCAATCGCGTTGGGGTTACTCGCCACGATATTCTGGCCGCTGACGGCCGCGGCCGCCGCCGCCGTCTTATGGCTGCTTCGCCGACGCGCTTCGATCGCGGCGCGGATCGTCGCGGCCGGCGCGCTCGTGCTTTGGAGCGCATCGGCCCTCACCAATATCCTGGTCTTCCTGGAACAGGCGCGGAACGCGCGCGACTACCAGGCATCGCTTCGCGCACGGCAAACGACGCTGCACGCCGCCGCCATCATCGACGGCATGCATCTTCCGGCGGGCACCATCGTGACACGAGGCGACCCCGGGAGTTTCGCCGGCATCGTTGCAATCGACGTACCGCGTGCCGTGACGATCCGCGGCATACCGGTGGTGGAACATGCGGGTGTTGACGAGGGGAAGTTGGACGGCGAGGTGATGCTCGCGCGAGACGTTCGCATCGGCGAGGCATGGTGCTCGTCGAAAGAGCCGGCGCGCTTCGATTCGGGAGCGCTGACGGCGTGCATCCTCGCGCGCCCGAGCCGCATCCACGGCATTCCTTGCACGGGTGAGATAGATTTGCAAAACGGCGTCGTATGCACGCTGGCCGCCGAGTATCGTCGTTACGGGATCGTGTGGCGAGAGACGACAAAGGTCACGGATTTCGGCGATCTGGTCTGGTTTCGGGTCGGGTCCGTGGCACCGAGCCTGTTCGTCTTCAGTCTGCCGCTCAATCCCGATTCGGAAGTGCAATTCCAGAAGGCCCGAATGGCGAGCGTCGATCTTCGCAGCAAACCGGTTTCTTACCGCGGCTGCAGCTTCGATTTGATTCTGGCCCACGGCCGGTCGCTGCTAGGCCAGACTACGGGCGTCTGCGCGCTGCCGACCGTGCCCCCCGGCTACGTTCTCCTCCCCGCCGAAGCGGTCGCGCTTCGCTGACTGTCGTGCGCGCCTAGGGCGCAAGCGCTATCTTAGCAAAGCCTGCGCCCATGGCAGCGCTTCAACGGCAGCAGCGCCGGGGCTGGGTAGCGTTTGGGGCCGGCATCTTCATGATCGTGTTGGCGGCCGGCATTTGGATTTGGGTTGATTTCTTGCTCGCCGCCGGCGCGCAGCGCGATTCCGCGGAGGCGACGTTTCTAGGAAAGCTCAACGTCGCATTCGGACTCATCGTCCTCGCGGGCATGTTCGGCACCTTCAACGGCTGGAGCATGGCAAAGTCCGGTCGCCGCAACGTCGCGCTGATCCTGATCATGGTCGTCTGCTTCGCAGCGGGTCTGATCGTCGCAGTCGGCGCGTCGAACGGACTTCAAACGCCCTAGGTCGCCCGATTCTTCAACGCAGCCCTGCTCGATCAACGGGCCTTGATCTTCGTCGAACATCGTCAGTGGTGTCATCCTAGAGACGATACCAAAGGCGGCGTACGAAATCGTGACGAGCGCTAACGCGGGGGAGCAGGCCAAGCGCCGGCAACCGCATCGGTCAAGTCGACGGCCGTTCGAATCGCCAAAAAGCGCGCGCGATCTTCGGATTCCAAACTCTCCGCCATCTCGTCCATGAGCCGGCGGGCTCGCAGCAGCATTTTCGAGGCTCGTGCTTCATCGCCATCGAGATGAAAGACCTGTGCCGCTGCCCAGTAGCAATACCACGGCCAATCGGATCCCTTAACTATCGCGTCTTCGTTTTCCAACAGCCGGTTCACCCAATCCCTCGCCGTCGCACGATCGCCGAGCGCTGCATGCCAGACCGCTAAGTCAGCGAGAGTTTTAGCCGACCACATCTCCGTGCCGGAGTTAGCCCGCATCGCTAACGAGGACTGCGCTAATTCAATCGCGCGCGCGTAGTTGCCGGCGACGGCCTCGGCGACCGCGAGGTTCTCGAGCGTCGAGGGTTCGGCCAACTTGAACTCCAAACGGCGCGCAAGTTCGAGCGCCGCTTCTCCAGCTTCACGTGCTCCCGCGATATCGCCGATCCAACCCCGCTGAAGCGCGAGATTGCTCAAGCCCGTGATTCGCCCGCGCAGATCGTTCGCGCGGTCGAAAAGCTCGATCGCCTCTTCCGACGCGGTTAACGAGCGATCGAACGCGCCGAGGCGAAACTCCACGACCGCCTCATTGATCAGCGTACCCCCGGTGCCCGCGAGATTTCCGGTTTCCGAATAGATCCGCCGTGCCTCGCCAAAGTGCTCGCGCGATTCTCGCCAATGTCCGCCAACGAGCCCGAGCATAATTCCTAAGCGCCCGTGTGCCTGCGCTTCAGCCTGGCGATCGCCGATTTTAACGGCAACCTCCAAGGCGCGCGAACAGAGTGCGAGGCACCGCTGCAGGTCGCGGCGCTGGTACGCGATGTTCCATCCGCTGCTGAGTGCGAGAAACTCGAGCACCGGGTCGGCGGCGCGTGCGGCGACACTCGCCGCCTCGTCGAAGAGCGCATCGGCATGCGTGAGGTTACCGCGATATGCCTCAACCTGAGCGAGGGAGCAGAGGGCGCGCGTGGTACCGGAATCGTCGCCGGCCGCACGGCTGGCGGCAAGCGCGGCTTCCGCGGAAGCGTAGGCTTCGCTGAGCCGGCCTCCGGTGTAGGACATCCTCGACTCACTTTGGTGCAACGCGGCTTGCGCCCGTGCATCGCCATCCGGCAGACACTTCCGTAACGCGGACGCCGCGCGCTCGTGCATTGCGCGATCGCCGTTCGTCGCCGCATATTCCATGCGGCGTAAGAGCGTCGCACGATGAACTTCGAGATCACCCAGCTCGCGGTCCAACTCTTCCAAGGCTTCCATCGCCACGTTCTGCGATTCGCGGTCGCCGACTCGCGTCTCGATCGCAACGCTCTCGAGCAGCAGCTCCGCGCGGGTTCGCAGATCCGTCGCAATCGCCAGGGCGCGATCGCATTGCGCGCGGGCCTCTTTGACGGCGCCGATCGAGATCGAGCGACGGATGGCCTGGAGATAGCATCGCGCCGCATTGGGAATATCGCCGCCGGCCTCGTAATGCGCCGCGAGCGATGCCGAGAGCTCGGGCGCACGTTCGGGGTAGAGCCGCTCGAGTACCCGCGCGACGCGCCGCCGCCGTACCGCCGCGTGCTGCGGCGGGACGGTTTGCGCGATCGACTCTTGCACGAGCTGATGCGTGAAGGCGTATTCGAGAAACCCACGTCCGCCCGCTTCGCGAACGATTCGCCGGTCGAGCAGCTCATCGAGCGCTTCGGTGAGCTCCGTCTCGTCCCAAGCGCTCACTTCGCGAACGGCGTCACGCGAAAACCGGTCGCCGATGCAGGCGGCGATCTCAGCGGCGGTACGGGCGCGTTCCGAGAGACGATCGACTCGACGTGCAAGCGCAGCTTCGAGCGACACGGGCACTGCGGCAGGACGGCCTTCCCGGACTTCGACGACGAGCTGCGTGAGAAAGAGCGGGTTGCCGTGCGAGGCGGCGACGAGAACTTCCGCCGTATTGTCCTGCGCTTCGGATACCATTGCGCCGAGTTCGGCGACATCGGCTGACGAGAGCCGATCGAGCCAGATCGTTTGTGCACCGGCCGAAGCTCGCGCCTCCCGCCGCAAACGATGAAACGCCGCAAGCCGCGGCGACTCTTCGTCACGGTAGCTCCCCACGACCATAACCGGGAGACCCGCAATTCGGCGGAGCAAGAATTGTACCAGATCGAGCGACGCGGCTTCGGCCCAATGCAGATCTTCCAGGATCAGCAGCAGCGGGCGCGGCGCTGCCAAGTCGGCGATGCAGCGAAAGAGGGACTCGTAGAGGCGCACGCGTTCTCGATCCGCATCGAGCGCCGGTACGTCTTGCAGCTTCAATCGGCCGTGCAGTTCCGGCAACAGTGCGGCAACGCACGCCAGCGCCATTCCCGGCTTGAGCGCGGCGACGAGCGGAAGCGCCGAACGCAGCGCGTCAACGACGCTTTCGTACGGAACCGTCTCGGGCGAGCTGGTCACACCGATCAGCACGCGGCCGCCGCGTTCTTCGACGGCCTGCGCAAATTCCGCAACGAGCCGCGACTTGCCGATGCCGGCCTCGCCGCCGATGAAAACGCAGGCGCCGCGCCCGCGCGCGACGCGACTCCACGTTTCGAGCAGCCTTTCCATCTCGCTGCGGCGCCCGACGAACGGCAGCAAGGCCGATCCGTTGCCGACCCAACGCGGCTCTTCCGCGGTCTCGCCGTCTTCCGGTGCGCTGTCGCGCGATATGCGCTCGGCAACGGCGACCGTTTCGGGCATCGGATCCGCACCCATCTCGGCTCGCAGGCGTTTCGAAAAATCGGCATACTCGCGCAGCGCTCCGGCGCGGTCACCGCTCGCGTAGCGCATCGCGATGAGACGCCGCACGATGTCTTCGCGCCACGGATCGACGGCCAAAACTTTCCGCGCCGTTTCCAGCGCAAGCGGCAAGTTGGCGTTGCGCCTCGCTTCGGAGACGAGATCGGTGAGGCAGCGCAGGTAAATATTCCGGTAACGCTCGCGAATGGCGTCGAGCCACTCGTCGTATATCTCCGGAAGCAGATCGCCGCGATAAAGGTCGACCGCTTCGGCGAGGCGCGTGCGATCGCCGGCGGCAGCGTCAAAGGCAGCGACGTCGAGCCAAACGTCGGCGTCGGAATTCCAAGCCACTTTCTCCGTATCGACCGAGACGTAGCGACCGGCCGGCGCCGGCAGAATCTTCGGCAGCTCGCTCAAGGTCGCGCGGAGTTTCGTCCGGGCCGCGCCTTCCGCGTCGTCGGGATAAAGCAAAAATGCCAGATACTCGCGCGAAACCGGGGCATCTCGGTGCAATAGCAGATAGGTCAAGACCTGGAGGGATTTGCGCGGCGTCGCGAGCTTGAATCGTGCGCCGTCGAGCGTGACCTCCACGTGACCGAGGAGGCGAATATCGAGATGGCCCGCCGTCTTGCCCACCTCCTAATGCGCCTTCTCGCCCTTCGAAATGCTTCCCAGGTTAATAACCGTTCGGAAACGGTTTGCTCGTCAGATGCCCGTAGCGCGCCTGCGCGCCGTTTTCGTTGCGCTGCCGCTCGATTTGCGCCTTCTGCTCGTCGACTTGAGCGGCCATTTGACCGAGACCGGCATTAAGGCCGGCATTGACGTGCGGCCATTGCGACGAGCCGATAAATGTGACTCCGGGATAAATCCGATTCACGCCGGGTACGGTGCGATTCTCACTCTGTACGCGTCGAACGATCGTCGAAAGCAACCCGATATTTCCGAAAGCGAATCCGTTGATCGTGGGCCCGGCCAGCGTGAAGAACGCGT
>DASXGO010000257.1:0-3430 GCA_036489055.1 Candidatus Cybelea sp.
GCGGGATCAAGAAGAACTGCTGGATCTGATTTTGCGTCTGCCGCAAGAACGGCGTAAGTTTGAACGACCAGTCGGTATTTTTGAAATGGTGCTCCCATGAGATGTCATAGTTGATCGACGTCGGCGGCTGAATCGGATATCCCGGACTATTGCGCCCGAACTGCAAGAAGTGAGAGCCGATGTAATCCGCGAGATCTTCCTGCCGCGTGTTGTACTGCTCGAAGGCCGTGTTTGGTGCTTCCGTATAACGCCCGTACGAGAACCGGAAGACGTCATTGGGGTTCGACGTATACGTACCGGCGATGCGGGGCTGATAGATATCGTACGTAAAGTTCGCCGGAGTGTTCTGTACGTTTGCGGCGTGCGATCCCGTCGGACAAGCCGCCGCCGGGGTGGGATTTGCAAACGGCGAACCGGTCCTGTTGTCGACGCAGTTGTCGAGATTGTAAGCATTAAACCAGAAAGCGCGCGCCTCGGCGGAACCGCCCAACGGCGGAACGGTCGTGTTCTGTCCGACAAAGCCGAAGCTATCGAGCCGGACGCCGGCGGTGATGAGCCATCTGTCCGTGGGACGGTACTGATCGGTGATGGAAGCGGAGTAGAAGTTGGGGATCGTGCCGCTGTAAGTGCCGTTGAGGCCGTTCTCCGAGACCATGTAGGTGCAGGCGCTGCCGTCTTGCGGCTTGCCCGGGATGGGGCAGGTATTACCAACCGACCCAACGTTGAAATTCGGACTTAACGCGAACTTGTTCCCGTTGCAGTTGACGACGGTCTTGGGATCTTTTGGATTGGCGGCTGGATTGTAGCAGTAGCCGCCGTACGGGTCGGACGCGTTGACGATGTTGGCAAAGCTGCCCTCGCCGCCTAAGTTGTAGAAGCCGTTGTTGTCGCGAACGATCCGCGCGGTCGTGAAGCCGCCCGTCACGCTGAGCAGGTTTTGCTCGTTGAGCTGATCTTGAAATTCGAAGCTGATGCCGCGCGTGTGAGTATTTAGCTCGTAGTCGGGCGCCAGCGGGCAGAAGAAATAGCAGAAATTCGTGTTGTACGGACCGTTGAGGAACCAATCACTGTAGAACGTGAAGCCGTAGATGCGGAAGTACGCCGTCGATCCGAAGTTCTTCGTGTATTGGATCTTCGTGATGGCCGTGTCGTTGTACGATTGGTCACGCGCGTCGGCCGGGATGACCGACGGATTGGTCGGCGAGCCGACGTTGATCCCGTTCGGGAAGCCGTACGGCTTCACGCAACCGGTCATCGCGTTGAGTCCGGCTGCGCTAAACGTTTTCCCGACTGACGATCCGCAGCCCCAGGTGTACGTATTGTCGAACGTAACCGGGAGCGGGGTACCGAACGGAATGCTTCCGCCGGTGAGCGTCGAGAGCGTTTCGCCGTTAACTTGATACATGCAATTCGCGCCGCCCACGACCGCGATGCCTTTGCTGCCGCAAAACGGCGAAGAGAAGTCGTTGGCGGAGTAATAGAACTGGTTCTTGAGGGCCTCATCGGTCCAGAGCAACTGGATGTCGTCGCGGCCTGCGTCGTTATGGTGCGGGATTCCGATATGGAAGTTGACGACGGTGTTGCGACCAAAGAGTGACGCCAAACCGAGCGACGAACCGTTGTTCGGCCAGTTTATCGGCCCCAGCGGATAGTACGTGTTGCCGGTATTACCGTAAAAGAGCGACCAGCCAGGAGCGAACGGATTCCCGTATGGGCCGCCGACGATACCGGAGACCGGCCCGAGCCAGTTCTGGTACTCCGAGCCGTTATTGCTGTTGATGTAATTGAACGATTGATTCAACCCTGCGATGCCCACGTAGTACGAAAAGAGCCGGTCGGGCGTAGAGCCGCCGACTTCAATCGCGGCGCGGTGGTAAAACGCCGGCGTGCCGACGCCAAGCGAACCCTCCCCGTACCCCGGGAAGGTGCCGGTCTTGATGACCTGATTGATGAAGCCGGCGAGACCTTGTCCTTCCGAGTTCGCCGGATTGGCGCCGGTATAGACTTGGACTTCGGCGTTGCCGAGCGACGACGCCGAGCTCGAGGCGTAATTATCGAACGAGCGGTTGACCGGCACGCCGTCAAACTCGTACCCGACTTGGTCGTAGTCGCCGCCGCGGATATTGACCGTCGCGTAGTAACCCGTTTGGTTCGGGATGACGTACGCACCCGGGACGGTCGAGATGGCGGAATAGGCTTGATTGATCAGACCACCGCCGGCCAGCGCCGAGGTGTGCTGCGCCGTTGTGGCATTGATCGAGTAGACGTCGGCCGTCGTGCCCGATTTGACCAACGCTCCGCCGGCGGCCGAGGCGACGTGCGCGATCGTGCGCAGCGCCTTGGGCATTCTGAGCGCGACGGTTTGGACCGTGTCGGCGAAGACGGTCTGTCCAGGAACGCTCGTATCCTGGTAGCCGCTTTTCTTGACGCT
The DNA here is from genome assembly GCA_036489055.1 of Candidatus Cybelea sp. GTDB lineage: Bacteria > Vulcanimicrobiota > Vulcanimicrobiia > Vulcanimicrobiales > Vulcanimicrobiaceae > Cybelea. The sequence goes on from DASXGO010000257.1 coordinate 2,432, forward strand.
GACCGTGTACGTATCCGGTGCAAGCGTCAAGAAGCCAAAGTGTCCTCCGGCATCAGTCGTGGACGTCGCGGTTTGCGACGGACTGCTGGCGGTGACTTGGGCACCTGCGATAGGAGCGGACGTTTCGGCATCAACGACGGTACCGGTGAGGCCGCCCGTTACGCTTGCCAGTGTCCACGTTTCCTGGCTAGCAAAAAGGGCGACTAACACGAACGCGGTCCCGAGATGCCGCAGCGATCTGCGAACCATACCCGTACCTCCTTAAGTTTTCAAAAAAGCCGCATCGAATCGCCTTCGGCGATTGATTGGTTTGGTTTTCTAAATACCTTAAGGCTTCCTTGAGGAACCTCTAAGGAATCGTTTCCAAACGCCGGCGAGCACCGGGCGGGATCGTTTGCGGATCCGCAGTCGCGGCCGGTGCGCCGGCGGCCTCATGCACGGCCGCGATTTGCGCGATCGAGCGCGTTAAAGCGTCGATTCCGTAACCGCCCTCCAAAATATAAGCGACGGCGCCGTCGCAATACTCGTCCGCAACGCGGCGAATCGCAGCCGCGACGGGGGCCGCGGCCTCGACGCCGACTCCCAGGTCGCCAACCACATCGCCCGCAACGTAATCAAAACCGGCGCTAACCAACAAAACGTTCGGCCGAACGACGCGCGCTACAGCCGGCAGCAGCGCTTCCCAGACCGCAACGAAGCCTTCCGTCGAAACCCCGCTCGCCGGCAGCGGCACGTTCACGACCACGTCGTCTCCGCGACGAAAGCTGCGCGAGCCGGTGCCCGGATACGCGGGATAGGCGTGCGTCGAGCAATAGGAGAGTCCCTCGCCGGCGACGGCTTCGGTGCCGTTGCCGTGATGATAATCGAAATCGGCGATCAAGACGCGTTGTCCGAGGGCTCGCGCGGCGACTGCGACGTTGTTGAAGAGACAGAAGCCCATACCGCGGTCCGGCTCGGCATGGTGGCCGGGCGGGCGCACGAGCGCAAAGACGGCTTCCC
>DASXGO010000316.1:0-2129 GCA_036489055.1 Candidatus Cybelea sp.
TCGAGCGCATCCCAAGATTTACGTCGGTCCAGAGCGCCTCGTGCCCAAAAGCCTGATCCCTTGCAATCTGCAGAAAGTCAGCGCCGTATTCGCAAAGCGTGCGCGCGGCACACGATCCGGCGATCACGTGGGTCAAGGCTAAGCCCTTGATTCCCGATAGCGGTTGCGCAGGGTTCGCGGGGAAAGGAATTGGGGCCGAATCGCCGACCTTCCGAATGTCGATCACCGGAACTGATGCAAGCAGCTTTCCTTCGGGGTGCGCCAGCCACTCCTCGGTCGTGCGGTGAATCCCGCCCACCGCGCGCGCCTCGGCCATCGCGTTCTCGAGCTCCAGCGCGTTCCATTTCTTTACCGCGATCGTGATCGACTCGCGGGTGGGAACGGCGCCGAGTAGGGTTAGCGCGCGTTCTTGCAAGTGCGGATAGACTCCGGTGATGTTCATGAACCGGCCGTCTTTGGTTTGATACGGCACGAACGAAAACGGATTACCGAGACCAAGCGGTGCCTGGTAGTAGCGCGCGTTTATCGTCGGCATGAACGTGAAGCCGCGAGCAACCGGATCGTCGGCCGGCACGCTTCCCGAGGCAAGGCGGAACTGCATGATCGGCGTCATCAGCGGGTTGACGTTATAGACCGCCTCGCGCAGATCTACCCGCACGTCTTGACCTTCCCCCGTACGCTCTTTCCAGACGGCAGCGGCTCCAACGCCGGTCGCCATCGCCGGCAGCGCCATCGACGTTCCGATGCGAAAGTGGCTGCGCAAAATAGGATCGCTTCCAGTGAACGTAACGGTTCCGCCGCCGTCGGCCGGAGTGCCGCCGATATCCCGCATGAAAACAACAAAGGCATCGTCTATCGAAAAGGCTTTTTCTGCTTGGCTGCCCTGCGCGCGTGCGTTTGCGCTCGCGGCAGCGGCAGCGATTGCTGCGCCGCCTGCAGCTTCGATAAACTGACGGCGATTTGGCGACATGCGAACCTCCTGCGTGGCGAGCAGGGCATCGCTTTTGCGCTCGCCAAGTCTAGCGATGGTTACCTCGCCTTTCTACATCCTTCCTTCCGGAGCATGAGCAATGCTGCAACGACACGCAAACGCCTTAATCTACGCACTGGCGGTGACCATTGTGCTGGTAGCGGCGCCGGTGCCGTCGCCCGCCGCCGCGACGCAAGCAGCAAACACTCCGCAGTCGGAGGCGACGCCGCAAGCTTCACCGACTCCGTACGCAGCCGAAGAGCTCAAACCCGATATGCTCGACGGCACGCTTTCCGCAAAGGGTGAACTCGAAGCCGATGAGGCAGCAGCCGCGCCCGTAGCGCCCTCGAACACGCTGCTCGCGCAGAAAATGCGCTTCGAAGAGCGCAGCGTCATCACGTTCGGCATGGCGATCGGCATGCTCTATCAGAACTATTCGAATCCGACGCTGCTCCAGAACCAATATCAAACGGCTGGTGGAAAGTTCGCGCTCGACTTGAACGCTCCGCTCGTGAACCGCGATCAGCCCAATGCACTGACGTTTGACATGGCGGTCGAGGCGCGGGGGCCGCTCGCCGCCCCCTTCGCACCGCTCCAAGCGGGCATCCTCGCGGGATCAGGCGTTGCTACGGCGGCGACCTGGGGACAGTTCGGTATCGGCGTTACGCAAGCGTACGTTCGGCAGAGTCTGGCGGGCAACAAGTTCCAATATACGGTCGGTAAAATATTTGCGCCGAACTACGTAGACGGATATCCGCTCTTCGACGACAATCGCCAATTTCTAAACCTGGCTTTTTCGACGAATCCGACGATCGCGGTGCCGCTTCGCGGCTTCGGTGCCGTCGTCGCCGCATTTCCCGGCACCGGGAACCTGTATCTGACGGGAGGCATGTTTACCGCCAACAGCAGCGACACCGGCTCGACGATCGGCGATTTCTTTTCGCGAAACGAGCACTTTTACTTTTTGGAAGTCGGTCAAACCAGTTTTGCGCGTGCCGGTTTTCCGATTCACGGACGAGGCGCTTTCGACCGCAACAACATTCACGTGACGTTCTGGTATCGAGATCCCCTCGCTCCACGCGGCCCCGGAGACGCGTTTTTCCGGCCGGCTCCGGAAGCATACGGTGCCGCGTTCAACGTGAACCAAGCCGTTGGCGAG
>DASXGO010000358.1:0-3905 GCA_036489055.1 Candidatus Cybelea sp.
TTGAAAGATGGGCAATCGAGATCAATACGCCGGCACGACGACGGCATGAAAAAGTATCGCGGAAAGGTTGCGTTCGTGGTATACTTGGCCTAAGAGAACGTACTCGATTTACGCCCGCATAATAATGCGGATGTAACTCAAAAGGTCCCGATGGCGGCGTCGCTCGCGCGGGGCTTTTTTCTTTTGTCCGAGGTGACGTCATGATCTCCAAATCGGTGCCGGCGCGATCGCGCACGCGCAGCTTTGCGACCGGGATCGACTACATCACCGAGCATGCCCGCGAGCGCGCTTGCGCACAGGCCGGACGTTCGTTCGGGGATGGCATCGGATATGCGAGCGCACCGATGAAGGCAGCCTGGGTGCAGCTGCGCGGCGTGACCTCGGTCGAGACGGCTGCAATCGAAATGGAAGCAGTCGCGGTGCTCTCTCGACGCTGCAAGGATCCGGTTTACCATCTCATCGTCGCCTATGCCAATGGCGAGCATCCGACGCGCGAGCAAGTCGTCAGTGATGCGGAACGGCTGCTCAAAGCGATCGGCATGGAGCGCAACCAGTACGTGCTGGCGGCACATCAGGACACCGACAATTACCACGCCCACGTGATCGCGAATCGCATCGGTCCGGAGGGCAAGGCGAACGACCTGTGGCACGAGCGGATCAAACGCGAGCGCACGTGCGCGGAGATCGCGGCCGAGCGCGGATGGGAAATCGTCGTCGGGCATCACAACCGCGACATCGTGCAGCGCGAACGCCATCTGTATGCGCCGCCGCCCGACCCGCAGCGCCGGCTAAGCGATGGTGCGTATCGGCAGCTGCGGGAGCGCGGAGAGCTGCCGTGGTGCGAAAGCGCGCGGCCCTACGTGCTCGATGCTGTCGATCGCGCGAAGAACTGGAGCGAGCTGCATGAGCGCCTCGCTGCTCACGGAGTCGTGGCGAAGCTGGTTGGGCGCGGCGAGCGGATACGTGGTCTGGCATTCGCCGAAGGTTTCGCGCGCGGCGCACCGGGTTGCGCGGCGTCACGGATTGATGCGCGCTGTGCGCTGCCGGCGCTTGAGCGGCGCTTCGGGCCTTTCACACCGTCGCGCGAACTTGCGAAGGAGACGATCGATGCGACGCGATGGATACAAAACGCGCGCGCAACGATTCTCGATGCAGTCGACAGGGCTCACTCATGGGAGGATCTAGCGCAGCGCCTGAGTCGCGGCGGCATCGTCGTCAAGCTGATCGCGCGCGGGACACGCGTACAGGGAGTATCGTTTGCGCAGGGTCGCGATCCCGGTGCGCCGGGGTGCGGTGCGTCGAAGATTCACCCGCGCTGCAAGAAAGCCGCACTCGAGCAGCGCTTCGGGCACTGCCCGTTTACGCCCGAGCAACCGCCGAAGCATGGACGAAGTGAGGTCCGTGATCGCGCTGAGCGCGAGGCCTACACCGACCGGCGTTGGGCGCTGCGCGACGCGCAACGCATCGTTGACCATGCCCGCATGCGCTCGGAGTACGCTCAATATCGCGGCCGCTTCTTTGCCGAGCGTCATCGAGCGACAGCGGATCGCCGACAGGCAGCATGGGAGCGCGAGAGCCTGCAGCGCCGGTGCGAGGCTCAGCGGCGCCGCGAAGCGCGCCTGCTCTTGCGCGCAGTGGCGCGGCTGGCCGCGCCCGGCGCGATAGCGCGCCAGCTCGCGTACTGGTCGATAGAGGCGGTCATCAATCGACGGCGCGCGCGCGAGTACGGCGCCGGGCGAGTGCGATGGGAAGCGACGAAGATCGTGCTGGCATCAGAACGCAAACTCGCGCGGGAAGAAAACCCGATAGACTATCGATCGTACGTAGCGCAGCGAGCTCGCGCCGGCGACCTAGGCGCGGAACGCGTCCTCGCTGTGCTTGAGGCTGGAGGGCGCGGTCGGCCCGAGCGCGCAGCGGAAGCGCAACCGCTCCGCGTAACGATCGACCAGATACGTGATCGTTTGAACGTCATTCGCGCAAAAGAAGAAGCCCGCTACGAGCACGCGCACGTGGAGCGCTCGAACCTGACACGTATAGATCCACCGCCGACGATCGAGCAAGCGCTCGCGTCCGCGCGAAAAGAGATACAAGCGCGCACTAGCGAGGCAACGCAGTTCACGCCGGCCGAACGTGCACGCCTCGCGCGGCTGACGAAGGAGCAGCAATCCTGGAATCCGTTTGTGCGCAATAAAGCCAAGAAGGAAGCGGTGGAACTGCTTGCCGGGCAGCAGGCCCGCTACGAGGGAGAGATCGCCAAAGCCACGCGCGACTTTGCGAGCGGCGACGCCCAGCGCATCCAAGCGCGAATTCGAAGCGATGAACGCATCTACCGCGAATACGTGGGTGCGTCGCTTGGTCTCGAAGACCAGATGCGCAAGGCACGTGCTGTGCTCGGCGACGAGATACCGAGGATCGAAAAGCAGCTCACGGTCTTGGAGCGTACCGGCGTTGGGCAGCTTGAATGCGAGGGCGCGGTGTGGGGCGTGAGGCTGGAAAAGCTCGCGGCCGCCGTCGATCGCCGATACCAGGCGTTGCCGCAAGAGCTGCGGCGGGACATCGAGTTCGCCATACGCCAAGAACAGCGCGCTTTACGTCGGAGCCGTGAATCGATTTCGATGGATCGGTAAGACCTTTCTGCAAGGTCGGCCCGCGAAGGTTGCCGCGGTCACTGGAGCGAGCAGTTGACGCCCGCATCGAGAAGCGCGACAATTACTGCGCAACGCCACGCGCGACTTAAGTCCGCATTATAATGCGGGCTTTAGTGCTGTCGCCTATTTCCGCTGATTTGAAGGTGTCCTGATGGAAACCATAAGGCCGTCCAGACTGACCTGGGAGAACGCTCCGGACGTGCTGACCGTGAAGGAGGCGGCAGCGCTGCTGCGCGTTACACCGAGTGCCGTCTATGCGGCCATACGGCTGGGTATGCTGCCGGCGGCGAACTTCGGCAAGCGTCAAACTCGGCTCGCGAAGGCCGCGTTGCGAGAGGAATTGGGCAAGCGAGGCGAACTGAACGTCTTGACCGCCGCCTTCGGCCGCGCACCGGAGGCTTAACAATGAAAGGCTTTCTTCGCAAACGCGGGGACGTCTGGTACACGACGTTCGACTTGCCGCGTTTGCCCAATCAACCGCGCCGTCAGAAGTGTGTGCGACTCGGGAGAATCTCCAAGGCTGAAGCGCAGGAGCGTGAGCGCCAGGTGCTACGTCGCTACGACGAAGGTTCGTTCGCTGAAGAGTCGTCCAAGACGGTGGGCGATCTGCTCGACGCGTGGCTGACCGACCTCAGACCAACTGCAAAGTCGCAAACCATCTCACCGACCACGTATCAACGCTATGCGTCGATCGTCAAGCTGCATTTGAAGCCGCACTTAGGTGCGGTGTCACTTCGAAGGCTGAGCGCTAGCGACATAACTACGGCCTATGGCAAGGTGCGAGCAAAAGGCTTGTCGGGCCAGTCCTGCCTGCACACTCACCGCGTGCTCCACACCGCACTCGAGTACGGTACGAAGACGCTTGGATGGCTGCGCGCGAATCCGGCGGCGGCGGTACGTAGCCCGAGGGTGACGCGAAAGACGGCGGCTTTGGACGGCAACACCGTCCCAATTCTGCTGGAGGCAACTAGAGGAACGCGATTCGAGTATGCTGTGGCGCTTACTGCAACGACGGGACTGCGCCGCGGTGAGCTGCTCGCACTGCGATGGTCAAAAAGCGTCGACTTCGAGCGTCGGCGCCTGATCGTGGCTGAATCCCTCGAAGAAACGAAGATCTTCGGGCTACGGTTCAAGGCGCCGAAATCGGGCAAAATCCGCGTTCTGCCGCTTGCTGACGTCGCCGTTCCGCTGCTGCGTTTGCATCGTACGAGGCAGGACGCTGAGCGGCGGCGGCGCGGCTCGCGTTACAATGATAAC
>DASXGO010000359.1:0-11265 GCA_036489055.1 Candidatus Cybelea sp.
CCGGTGCGCAACGAACCGGTTCAGGATCTTCCGCAGCGTCGCCAGCGAAGCGAGCGTCTCGGTGCGGTTGCCGCGTGTGTAGATGATCTTCACGGGCGGGTCCTGATGCTTGCACGGCTTCGCAGGTAAGCCCTCCTAGCCGAGCGATGTTCTCGATCCCCGACATTCTCGTCGTCTCCATCCTGGCGCTGTTGCTCTTCGGCCCGGATCGGCTTCCGAAGGTCATGCGACAGGCCGGCCGCTTCATGCGTGAGGTCCAGCAAACGTCGAATTCATTTATTTCGGAAATGGAACGAGCAGCCGAGACGCAAGAAACATCGCCGTTAAAAACGGCCGAAAACGAGGACGAAAAGCCCGCGCCTACGCCTTAAATATTGAAGTTTTGGCGTAACTCGGTAATGCGCTGCTGCACCATCGAGCGAAACTGCGAGTTGAGCCGCTGCTTCTGCTCCTCGGGCAGGCGCCGGTAGATCATGTAGCCGGCAGCCGACAACAGTCCGCCGAGCACGCCGACGAGCACGATTTTACCGGCCTCGCCGGCGTCGCTCTCGTCGTTCGATCGCCCGCCGTGCTGGCCTTGGTAGCCGTTGCCGGCCTTGGAAGTGCTCGACCACGGCTGATCGGGCGGCGTCGTGCGAAAACTCTCAGACATCGTCAAAACTCCTTATCCTTGCCACCGTTGGTACTCGCTTGAGGGCTTACCCGTTTCAGGCGAACGTGCTCGGGATACTGCCGGGCGATCTGTTCGACGGCTAATTCGGCGGTCGCGACGATTGCGGCAACGCTTTCGAGCCCGCGCCTATCTTCACGCAGCTCGAGGTCGAGCTCGCCCGGCTCTTGGCGGGCTCGAGCGACCGCATCGGCGTGCCGCTCCAAGCCCAGCCGCGCGGCTTGAAGAATCCCGGAGACCGACGCGCATACGATGTCCTCACCGTGATCGGCCAGCTCGACATGACCGCGCGCCGAAAAACCCGAGGGCCGGCCTGCGGCGTCCCGGTAGAAGGTTACCTCGAGCATGGCCGGCGCCGCCGTTACGGCAGCGTGATCTTGGTAATCTTGACTTCGGCGTAGGGCTGGCGGTGGCCGTTGAGCTTCCGGACGCGCTTCTTGGGCTTGTAGCGGAAGACGAGAATCTTCTTGTCCTTGGCTTGGCGCAGCACCGTGCCTGAAACACTCGCGCCCTCGAGCGTGGGCGTTCCGACTTTGACGCTCTCTCCGGCGCCCGCGAGCACGACCCGGTCAAAGGTGACGTCGGAGCCGATCTCGCCCGCGACCAAATCGCAGCGGATAACGTCGCCCTCGGCGACGCGGTACTGTTTGCCGCCTGATTCAATGATCGCGTACATAACCTCGGTACGATAGCAAATCTTGACGCCGGCCTCAAGCTATGGTAAAACAGAGTAGTCTATGAAACAGATTATTCTAAATCAGGAAGCGCCCTGCCTTGGCCGGCTCATCATGCTGGGTCTCCTGTTCGGGATTGCCATGTTGCTCGTGTGGGAGCTGGCCGGCCCAACCCCCGCTGGACACGCCTTCGCATGGGTCATCGCGATCTTAGCCGGTTTCAAGCTCTGGCGCGCGATCGAGGCGGCATGACGATGGAGCGCATCGACGCCGCGCAGGCGCGCGAACACATCGAGATGGTCGACCGCATCTTAGCGGAGTCGCAACCGCGGCTTTGCGCCGGAGGCGATTTTTTTGTGGTGTGGGGCGTCGCCTCGGCATACATCACCATCCTCTTCCATCTGGTCGATATCGGCCTCGTGGCGGCCGCTGCGCTTTGGTCGGTCCCGATCGTCCTTGCGGTGTGCGCCTTGTACTCCGTGCTTCGGGCGCGAAGTTTGCGAGGAACGATTGCACGCACGTCGCTCGTGCAGCGTGAATTTTTCAACGTTCTCTGGATCACGCTGGGTCTCGCATTCATCGCCAACGTTGCGGCGTTTCGCATCTTTAACGGGATCGCACAGGCCGCGATCTGGAGCGTCGCCGAGGCAATCGTGTTGTTGTACATCGGCATGCACGGGAATCGGCGCGCGCAGATCGCCGGACTGCTGGTCGTGGTCTCGCTCGTCGCGGCGAACTTTGTCGCGCCGGATCGAACCGCGTACGTTCTCGCCGCGGGAATGCTCGTCGGCTACGCCGGCTTCGGTATCAGCGAACTGCTGGCCGCGGCGTAACGCGGCGCATGGACGAGCTCCTGTTGTCGAAAGTGCGTCTCGGCGTCGTGGCGGAGTTGATCAATTTCGACTGGGTCGCGTTTTCCGAGCTGGCCCGCGCACTCGACGTGAGCCACGGTAACCTCGGGGCGCATTTGAGCAAGCTCGTCGATGCCGGCTACGTCGAAGAGGAGAAGAGCTTCGTCAATCGCCGCCCGCTCACGCGATATCGGCTCACGAAGAAGGGACGCGACGCTTTCGCGGCACACGTTTCGCAGCTCGCATCGCTGCTGAAGGAAGCTACCTAAACGCGCTCGACAGCTCTTGCGCGGCGCGCAGGCCTTCGTCGAAGGCGCGGACCGCGTTGAGCTCGCCCGCGTCCTTCGCACCGCCGACGATACGATAGGGGATGTGCAGCGCACGAATCGGTTCGAGTAAGGCGTCATTTCGCTCCTGACCGGCGGCAATGACGACGGTATCGGCTTCGATCGTTCGCACCGCGCCGCCGGCAGTGCGCACGCGCACGCCGGTCGCCTCGATGGCCTCGTAAGCGACGTTCGGCAGCGTCTCGACTCCGGCCGCGCGCAGCGCCCGCACGACCGCCCACCGCGTCGTTTTTCCGATCCGGTCGCCGATCGACGCTCCGCGCCGCATCAATGCGACTTTTTTGCGCCCGTCAACCACGAGCGCGCCGTTCGGCGGCGCCGCCAATCCTTGCTCGTAGAGAAAGCGCGTCGACTCATCGGCCTCGGTTTCGCCGAAGCTCAAATAGTGTGCGACGTCGACGCCGATACCGCCCGCGCCGACGATCGCGACACGCTCGCCGACGGTACACCGGCCGAATAACACATCGGCGTACGAGACGACGTGCGGCAGATCGCCGCCCGGCATCGAGATATGACGCGGCAGAACGCCGGCCGCGAGCACGATACCGTCGAAACCGCGCAGCGTTTCCGCGTCGACGACGTCGCAGTTCAATCGCACGCTGACGGCCAGCCGCGCTAGCTCGTGCGTAAAGTAGCGAATCGTCTCGCCGAAATCGGCCTTGCCCGGAATGCGCCGTGCCATCCGGAACTGGCCGCCGAGCTCGTCCTCCGCTTCAAAGAGGTCGACACGATGGCCGAGCGCGGCTAATGCCCGAGCACTCTCCATCCCGGCGGGACCGCCGCCGACAACCGCAAAATGTCCACGCCGCTCCGGGGCGACGCCGTTTTCAACAAACCCAAGCTCGCGGCCGGCGCGCGGATTGACCATGCACGATACCGGCTCGTCGAGCAACGAGCGATCGATGCACGCCTGATTGCACGCGATGCAGGTGTTCACGAGCGACGATTCGTTGCGCGCGGCTTTGGCGACGAGCTGCGAATCGGCCAAGAACGGGCGCGCCATCGAGATAAAATCGACGCCGCCGCCTGCCAAGACTTCGTCAGCGCGCTGCAGCGAGTTGATGCGATTGCTCGCGATCACCGGCAGCGAGCCGACCGCACTCTTCACCGCCGCCGCAAACGGCACCCAGATGCCGCTCGGAACGAGATGCTGTACGGTCGGAATCGGCGACTCGTGCCAGCCGATGCCGACGTTGAGCGCATCGACCCCGTCGCCCGCCAGAGTCCGCGCGAATTCGAGCGTCTCGCCGGCGGTCGTCGAGTTCGGCATCAAATCGGCGCCCGAGATCCGAAAGATTACTGGAAAATCGCCGCTAACGGCCGCGCGAACGGCCCGCAGAATCTCGCGCGCGAAACGCATGCGGCGCTCCAAATCGCCGCCCCACTGATCGTCGCGGATATTCGTCACCGGCGAAAGAAATTGATTGATCAGGTAGCCTTCCGACGCCATCACTTCGATCGCATCGAAGCCGAGCGCGCGCGCTCGAGCGGCACCGCTCGCAAAATCTTCGATCGTCGCCAAGATTTCATCTCGGCGTAACGCGTGAGGCGGATCGGGGGAGAAACGCGATCGGATCGCGGACGGCGCTACGGGTTGAATGCCGAACGACGATCGCAGCGCATAGCGCCCGGCGTGAAAGAGCTGCAGTGCGATTCGGCCGCCGGCATCGTGCACCGCATCGACCGCTTGGCGCAGCGGCGCGGCAGCTGCGTCCTCGTTGATGAAACTGTAATTTCTTCCCCCGGCGCCGGCGCGATTCACGCACGATCCGCCGGTGACGATCAAACTTGCGCCGCCGCGTGCGCGCTCGGCATAAAACGCGGCGAGTGCATCCCCGTCGTGCTCGAATCCGAGATGCATCGAGCCCATCACGATTCGATTGGGCAAATTCAGCGTGCCGATGCCGCCCGCCGCGAGCGCGTGCTCGAACATGGCGCCAGGCGCTACGTCAGCGAGAGCGGCGGCGACGTATCGGAATAAAACGGCGGAGCGATGACGCTCAGGCCGCCGTCGACGTTGATCGTCTGGCCGGTAATGTACTCGGATTCCGGTGCGAGTAAGAATGCAATCGTGTCGGCGACCTCTTTCGGCGAGCCCATCCGTCCCTTAGGGATCTTTGCCAACACCGATTCCAGCGGCGCCATGCCCGGAACGCGATCGTAAAAGTACGCGCACGATTCGGTATCGATCAGCCCGCCGTTGATCGCGTTGACGTTGATGCCGAGCGGCGCAAACTCTACCGCCATATAGCGAACGAAGGCTTCGATCGCGGCCTTGTTGGAGCCGAGATTCGCATAGGTCGGATAGGCGCGGATGCTGCCGTAGCTCGAGAGCACCGCGATGCGGCCGCCGCCGGTCATCAGCTTGGCCGCGCGTTGCGCGCCGAGCACGAACGCGCGGACGTTGAGATTGAAGGAGCGGTCGAGGTTATGTGGTTTGAGCTCGAGCACTTTCTTGAACGAGCTGGCTGCGGCGTTGGAGACGAAGTGATCCAGCCGCCCGAACTCGGCCGCCGCGCTCTCGAAAAGCAGATCGATCTCTTCGGGATTCTCCATGTTTGCCTGCACGGCGATCGCGCGCGTGCCCAGCGCTTCGATTTCGCGCACGGTCTCCGCCGCCAGATCGGCGTTGCGAACGTAGTTGACGACGATCGATGCGCCTTCGCGCGCGAGCGTCAGGGCCAGGGCGCGCCCGATGCCGCGCGAGCTGCCCGTGATCAGCGTGACTTTTCCCTCGAAGCGGCTCATGCGCTGCTTCCGCCGAGCAGCTCGCGCGCGATTACGGTCTTTTGAATTTCGTTCGTTCCCTCTTCAAAGCGTTGCGCGCGCGCGTCGCGATAGACGCGCTCGATCGCACTGGGCTGCCAAAAACCGATCCCGCCGTGAATCTGCAGCGACTTGTCGGTGACGCGCGTCAGCATCTCGACGGCCTGCAGCTTCGACATCGACGAGAGCATCGCAGCATCCGGATCGCCGCTTTCCCACCGGCGTGCCGCGTGGAGCACCAGCTGCCGCGCCGCTTCGATGTCCGTCGCGTTCTCAGCGATCATGAAACGGATCGCTTGGCGTTGTTCCAGCCGCTTGCCGAAGGTTTCGCGCCGGCGCGCGTACGCGATCGCGAGCTCCTGCGCGCGACGCGCCAACCCCACACAGCTCATCGCGACCGAGATCCTGCTGGGCGTTAAGAAACCGCCGAGCGCGACTTCGAGCCCTTGGCCTTCCGCTCCGAGACGATTCGCAACCGGCACCGGCGCCCGATCGAAGGTGAGCCGTGCGTGGTCGGTTCCGCGCACGCCCATCGACTCGTCCATCTCGACGACCGTGGCGCCCGCTACGCGGCGGTCGACGAGCAACGCGACGGTACCGTCGGCGCCGCGTGTTCCGGCGAGCCGCGCGAAGAGCAGCCAATAATCGCAGATCGTGCCGAAGGTGATCAGATGTTTTTGGCCGCTCAAGTAATACGTCTCGCCGATGCGCTCGACGCTGCAGCGCAGATCGGCCCCGGTGCCCGCAGTCGGCTCGGTCAGTGTGAACGCGATCTTGATTTCGCCCTTGATTGACGGAATGATGAAGCTGCGCCGCTGCGCGTCGTTCGCGAAGCGGTCCATCGCGCGCCACGTACCGTTGACGACGTGCACGATCATCCGAATCGATGCGTGCGACATCGAGAAGAGTTCGATCAGCTCGAGATAGCGAGTAAACGGTATCGCGCGTCCGCCGTACTCAGCCGGCGCAGCGAGCGATAGGTATCCTCGATCTCGCAGCTCGTTCCAGAGTTCGAGCGGCACGCGGCGCTCGCGCTCGATGCGCGCGGCCCACGCTTCGCCCGGGCCGGCGACGTATTCGGCGATCTCCGTTTTGAGCGCGGCAAAGGCCGCTTCGTCGAGCAGCGGCTCGCGATCGAGCTGCTTCACGAAATCGCTTCTTTGACGCGTTCGTGCGGCCGCAACCCGCGCGCGCGTTCGCGCAGGACGTACTTCTGGATCTTTCCGGACGCCGTTCGCGGCAGCTCGTCAACGAGCTCCAAACGCTCCGGCCAGTATTGCTTGGCAACTTGACACGCGTCGAGATAGTGCTGCATCCGCTCGAAGTCGAGCTCGGTGCGCGGACGCAGGACGACGAACGCGCAGGCTCGTTCGCCCAGCCGCGCATCCGGCATCGCGACGATTGCGATCTCCGCGACCGCAGGGTGGTCGCTCAAGAGCTGCTCCATCTCGCCGACGGGAATCTTCTCGCCGCCCCGATTGATGACGTCGCGCACGCGGCCCGTGATTCGAATGTAACCCGAGTCGTCCATCACGCCGAGATCGCCGGTCCGAAACCAGCCGTCGAGCGTGAACGCCGCGGCGGTCCATTCCGGATGGTCGACGTAACCCTCGAACATCGTCGGTGATTGCACCTCGAAATGGCCCTCCTCGCCCACCGGGAGAACGTGCCCCTGCGCGTCGGTGATGCGCAAGTGAATCCCGCGCAGCGAGCGTCCGTCGGTACCCCAGACCTTCGCCGGCTCGTCGCCGGGTGCAGCGAGCGATCCGAGGCACGATTCCGTCGTTCCCCACGCGCCGCAGACCGCGGTACCGAGGATGCGCGTCGCGCGCTCGGCGAGCCCGCGAGGCACGGCCGCGCCGGTCGCGACGAAGATGCGCAGTGCCGCCGGCGGGCGTGCGCCTTCATCGACGGCCAACAAGATATCAGCTAAGAACGGCGTCGCGGCCTGGACGAACGTTCCGTCCCAATCGTTGAGTGCGCGCAGCGCCCGCGGCGCGTTCCAGATCGGCTGGACGATCTGCGGAACGCCCATCACGATCGCCAGCCACATGCCGTAAAGAAATCCGGTCTGGTGCGCGAGGGGCGACGGAATGAAGATGCGATCGTGCGCGTTCAAACCGAGATGCTCGACCTCCATCGCGGCGGCGCGCATGAGTACGTCGTTGCGGTGCAGGACGCCCTTGGGCTCGCCGGACGTTCCCGAGGTGAAGAGCAACTGCGCGAGCGCGTTCGGTGCCGTGCGGCGCGCATCGAGCGCCGCCGAATCGATCGTGACGGCCTGCACCGCTTCCTGAAAGCGGAGCCAATGCACCGAACTGTTCTGGTACTCGCCGGCCGGCAGCGGATGCGTTTTTCGGCCCGTCGTCGAGACGACGACGTGCTCGAGGCGCAGCGGCAAATCGCCGCTGAAGATCGACGCCTCGCGCAAAAGTGAGGCGATCTCCCCGGCATGATGGCGCCCGCGGGCCTCGTCCGGCACGATGAGGACGCGTGCACCCGAGCGACGCAGGCAGAACGCAACCTCGCGTTCGCGGAAGATCGGCATCAGCGGGCAACAGATCGCGCCGACGCGCAGAATCGCAAGCGAAATGACGACGAACTCCAAACAGTTCGGGAATTGATAGGCGACGCACTCGCCGGGCCGGACGTCGAGGTCCAGCAAGAGCATCGCGGTTCGCTCGACGCGATCGAGGAGTTCTTGCCACGTCAGCGTCGCATCGCTGCCGTTGCGGGCTTCGACGACGGCCAGGTCGAGCGGCATCTCGCTCGCATTTCGGCGGAATACTTCCGCGAGGGTCAGCGCGGCGGCCTGATTCGGCTTGAGCATGTGTCGCTCGGGTCTGGCAGCATGGCGCAGGCCGTTCGCCGGTGCGTCGGTGATCGACATCGGCACGCCGATGCTGCGCATCGCTTCGAGGAAGCGTGGATACGAGATGCGGTATGCGTTCGGATAGGTTAGCGTGCTCTGACCCTCGGCGCGCGACGCGGCGACTGCGAGCGACATGAGAATCCGATGGTCGTTGAACGAAGAGAGATGCGTGCCGAAGAGCTTGCTAACGCCATGGACGACGAGACGGTCGTCGTGGAGCTCGACGCGTCCGCCCATGCGGTTGAGCTGCAGCATCGCCGCTACGCGATCCGACTCTTTCAGTCGCACGTGGCGAATGTTCTCCAGGATCGTTTCTCCGCGCGCGAATGTTCCCAGAGTGGTCAAGATCGGCAGCATATCGGGAATATCCCGGCAGTCCACACGCAGGCCGCGCAGCTCGATGCCGTCGTGCTTCACGCGCACCGCACGGCTTTCTGCGTCGTAAACCATCGGCAGCCCCATTTCGCGAACGATCTCCATGAACGCGCCTTCGGGATGATCGGGAAGCTCGCCGGGCAGCTTTTGCAAACCGCGGAAGAGCACGTTCGACGGATGAATCGCCGTAACGGCGAGGCCGAACGCGGCGGAACCGATATCGGGCGGCAGTTCGATCGTAGCGGCGTGCGGCCGTTGTCCGGGATCGACTTCGAACCGGCGCCAGTCCGCCGCGATGCGAACGTGAAGCCCGAAGGCGCGCATCATTTCCGCGGTCAAAGCGATGTAGGGGCGTTCGTTGAGCTCGCCCTCCACTTCGATCACCGTACCCATGCGCGCAAACGGCGCGAGCAGCAAGAGTCCCGAGATCCACTGCGAGAGCGTGCCGGGAATGACGATGCCGCCGCCGCGCGGCCGGCTCGGAGTGACCGTGATCGGCGGACAACCCTGCGCCGATTCGAACTTGACGCCCATCTGTGCGAGCGCATCCAACAACGGTCCGACGGGGCGCCGCTGAAAATACTTTTGCGCCGTGAGCGTGATCGGAGCGTCCGCGAGCGCCGCCAATCCGATCATGAAATACAGCGTCGAGCCCGAGCTGCCGACCGAAACTACCTTGCGTTTGACGTGATACGGGCCTCCGGTGACGAGCAGCATCTCACCGTCGATCTCGATTTTCGTGCCGAGGGCGCGCAGTACGTCCATCGTGTACTGCACGTGGCGAGCGTCGGAGAGCCCGAGAATGCGGGTCGTTCCAGGCGCAAGCGACGCCAGGATCAATGCGCGGTGAGCGTGATACTTCGAATTGGGGACCTGTACCTCACCGGTCAACGGTCCGCTCGTCCCTTTGACCAGGAGATTCATCGCGAAATCACGAGCGAAGCGTTCTGGCCGCCAAAGCCAAATGCATTCACCTGAAAGGCCGCGTAGGAGTATCGGCGTGGTTGCGCGGTGACCAGATCGAAGCGTGCAGCCGGGTCGATGCGCTGCGTACCCATTGTCGGTGGAATCACGCCTTCGTGCATCCCGCGGATGCCCGCGATCGCACACATCGCGCCCGCGCTCGCCATGCTGTGACCGAGGTGCCCTTTGATCGACGTTACGACCGCGCGGCGATCGGCATAGATCTCATCGATCGCCCTCGCTTCCGCGGCATCGCCGACGATCGTGCCGGTCGCGTGCGCGTACACGACGTGACACGATTCGCGCGCGTCGCCGGACGCTTGGAGTGCGGTGCGCATCGCTTGAACTTCGTACCGGGCCGACGGCTCCGGCGAGGTAATGTGGTACGCATCGGCGACGCAGCCGTAGCCGCGGATCCGGGCGAGCACGTCCGCCCCCCGTGCACGCGCTCGCTCGGCGCGTTCGAGCACGAGAATGCCGGCGCCGTCGCCCATAACGAAACCATCGCGATCGACGTCGAACGGCCGCGAAGCGCTCGCCGCATCGGGATTACGTGAGAGCGCGCCCGCGCGCACCAGACTCTCGTAGACGATGGGGCTTAAGAGCGTTTCGCTACCGCCGGCGATCGCCGTCTCGATCTCGCCGCGCTCGATCATTCCGGCCGCCAGACCGATCGCGTCGAGCGACGATGCGCACGCGGTGCTGACCGCCAATTGCGGACCGTGCAGCTTCCAATGCATGGCGATGGACGCGCTCGCCATATTCGGGATGACCAGCGCCATCAGTTTGGGCGTGACGTTGCGCGCGCCGTCGAGAAAGCGCGTTTGCGACTCGGCGACGAACGGAAAGCCGCCCATCGTATTGCCTAAAATGACGGCCGTCTCCGGCGGCGGAGTGAGACGCGCTCGCTCGAGCGCCTCCTGGGCCGCGACCATGGCGAATTGCGTGAACCGATCGGTATTCCGTAGGGCGGTATGCGGGAGGGAACTGCCGCCCAAGAAGCCGTCGTCGACCGCCGCCCAAAATCGATTCCCGGAGAGATAGGCTCCATCGGGCATCGCCGCGATCGCACGCTTGCCCTCCAGCAGATGCTGCCAGAACGACGGAGCGGTGCTGCCGACCGGCGATACGATTCCCAGCCCCGTGACCGCGACGTGCTCCATTGCGGGCAAATTGATACGTCCGGCACGCTTAGCCTCCTCATGCCGGACGGGGATGAGGCGCTCAGTGGGCGTCGAAGCGGGCCGCATGGAGCGAGGCGTGAACGTTCCGCAATCGTACCGGTTGGTCCGGCGGGACGCTCGAGCCGAGCGTACCGTCGTGCGTTTGCGCACGGGCGCCTCGTTCGGCGGCGACGAGATTGCAATTTGCGCCGGCCCTTGCGGCGTGGAGTCCGCCGAGCAGCTGGAAACCGCGGCGAGCGCGGTCGCGGCTGCGGGAGCCAACGTCCTGCGCGGCGGCGCGTACAAGCCTCGCACGTCGCCATATTCCTTTCAAGGCCTGGGCGAAGAGGGCCTGAAGCTCTTGCGATACGCAGCGGACCGCCATCACCTTGCCGTCGTTACGGAAGTGATGGATCCGCGCGACGTGGAGAAGGTCGTGCGATACGCCGACATGTTGCAGATCGGCGCGCGCAATATGCAAAATTTCCCGCTGCTGCGCGAGGCCGGCGCGACCCGCACCCCGGTGCTGCTCAAGCGCGGGATTGCCGCAACCGTCCAAGAGTGGCTGCTCGCAGCCGAGTACG
>DASXGO010000362.1:0-6114 GCA_036489055.1 Candidatus Cybelea sp.
CGGCCGTCATGAATGCGATACGTTCCAGCGCTGTGCCACGCCATCCGGATGAAGAGCGGGCCGTAGTGACCGTAATCCGCCGGCCACCACTCCTGCGACGTGGTCATCAACGTGACGATATCTTTTTTGACGCCGTTGAGATCGAGGCTTTTGAACTCGCGCGCATAGTTAAAGTCGGACCCCATCGGATCGGCGAGTGCCGACGGCCGATGCAGCACCGACAGGTCCAGTAACTCGGGGAACCAATCGATGTTGACTCTCGGCTTCAGCGGTACGTGTTTTACGGGACAGCCGCGGTCGGCATCCGACAGTTCGGCAATCGTGTTTTCCATTTTTGCGCCGTTTCTCCGATCCGGTGGAAAGATTAAGGTGTTTGCTTAACGAAACCTGTGAAAGTGACTGTCACTTTCAGCCGGAAAAATCCTGCCGCGCGGGCGCTCCCGAAAAACTATCAGCTGATCTACGACATCGTTGAAGCAAGCGGCATCGGCCGCCATCTCACCCCGACGCAGATCTACACGAAAGCGCTCAAACGACGGCCCGGCATTGGATTCTCTACCGTCTATCGCGGGCTGGAGCGCTTGCGCGATCTGGGTTTCGTATCGGAGCTCCGCGTTCCCGGCGTTGAAGCTGCGACATACGAACCTTCGGGCCCTCGCCACGCGCACTTTCGCTGCAGCGAATGCGGCGAGATCGAAGACGTTGCGTACGCAATTCCGCCGCGTACCCTTAAGGCTCTGGCACTCGAGCACGGTTTTACGATCGACAGCGAACGTGTGACGTTCGAAGGCCGCTGCGCGGATTGCGCTTCCTGACCTAGCTCGGCTCGGGCTCCGGTTCGTCGTAGCCGAGCAACTTATAGACGGCCGCCGAAACGAGCCAACTCGCGAGGAAGAGTGCAACGATGATAAAGCCGAGGAGCCCAAAGTTATCGTTGAGGAGCCTGACCGCATCCCAAGCGCCGCCGCTGAGCCCGAACCGGTCGGCGACCACGCCGATCGCCTCAATGCCGCCGACCCCGACTGCCACGAACACCGAGATAAGCGTGATCACCGCGTTGTAGTACAGCTTGCGCATCGGTTTGACGAAGGCCCAGCCGTACGCGCCAAGCATCAAGACGCCGTCGGTCGTGTCGATCAGCGACATGCCCGCGGTGAAGAGCAGCGGAAAGAGCAAAATATCGACGACCGGGAGGCCTTTGCCGGCCTCGACGGCGGCGATTCCAAGCAGCGCGACCTCGGTTGCGGTATCGAAGCCGAGACCGAAGAGCAGGCCGATCGGATACATCTTCCAGCTTTTGTCGACGATCCGCAGGAGAGGCGCGAAGAGCCGGCCCAGCAAGCCGCGGCGGTTCAAGCTTGCCTCGAGATTCGAATCTTCATAAATCTCGCCGCGGCGCGCGCGCGCGAACGCCCCGAAAATATCGAACAAAACCGTGAGATTGATCGCCGCGATCAACAATAAGAAGCCGGCCGAGACCGACGTGCCGATCAACGTGCCGGCGTGCTGCAATGCCGGCAACCGGTCCTTCACCACGGCGGCGCCGATCGCTACGGCAAGCGTAAGAGCAACGACGACGGTCGAGTGTCCCAGCGAAAAGAACAACCCGACACCCAGAGGAGCCTTGCGCTCCTGCATGAGCTTGCGTGTGGCGTTGTCGATGGCGGAGATGTGGTCCGCGTCGACTGCGTGGCGCAGACCAAACGTGTACGCGAGCAACGCCGTTCCAAGGAGAATCGGGTGCGACCAGAATGCCCACAACGCCAGCACCCACGATACAAGATTCAGCCCGATCAAGAAGCCGTAGAGCCGAACGAGATTCGCGCGAGTCGTCATCCGCCGGTCACCGCGAGCAGCCGGCGCGCATCGCCGGCATAGAATGGGTGGAACTGCGGATCGGCCGCCAGCGCGGCGCGAAGGCGCCGGCGCGCTTCAGCGGCGTGCCCGGTATGCCAAGCGATGACCGCGGCATGATACTGAAGCTCGGGGTCCTCCGTATCGTATCGCGCTGCACGAAGCGCGTAGACGCGTGCCGCGTTCCAACGGCTCAGCGCGGCAAGCACCCAGGCCATGGTATCGTCGGCATAGATCTCGTCGCCGCGCTTCGCCAGATCGGACCGCGCCGCGACGAGTGCGTCGTGTAAATGCTCGCGATGCTCCGCGTAGTACATCGCGAGCAGCCGATCGTTGACGCCTTGCGCGTTGAAGAGCCGTTGTTCGGCGCGGATGAGCGCGTCGGTCCGGCGTGCGGCGGCACGATCGCCCAATGCGCGTTGGGCATCCGCTTCGTATCCGAGCGCCTGCGGCAGCGGATAGAGCTCTGCGCTGCGCGTCGCAGCCGCAAGGGCCTCCGGCCAGTCGCGATGCGCGCGGTAAAGTTTTGCTTCAAAGAGCAGCGCCATCGCGTTGTCGGGAAAGATGCGCAGCGCTTCGTCGAACTGCGCGATCGCATTTGCGCAGTCTCCGGCTTCGAAGGCCAGCTGCCCTACGCGGGCGTGATACCACGAACGCGTGTAGGCCGGGATCACGATGATACGATCGACGACTGCCGCGGCCCGCTCCATTTGGATACGCGCGCCGGCCAAGTTGCCGGTAACCTCGTCGTATCGCGCGCGGATCGACATCCACGTCGGATTCGGATCACTTTGCTGCGGACGAGCGAGAATGCGCGCGGCGCGCTCGTAGCCTCCGATCTCCATGAGAATCGATCCGACCTGCGCGCGCGAGTTGTCGTCGAACGGTTCGGCTTCAACTGCGGATTTTTCCGCAGCAAGTGCAGCAGTGAAGCGATGCAGCGCGATGTCGCTGGAAGCAATGACCCCGAGCGCCTGGACGTTGCCCTGCGGCTGCAGCCTCAGCGAATCGTTCGCGACCGCAAGCGCGCGGGTTACGTCGTTGAGGTCGCCGGTTTCGCGAAACCGCTGCAAGTACTGGGCGGCCAGTACCCGCCGCGTGATCTGGTCGCTGGAATCGCGGCGATCCTGCTTTTCGTAGAAAGCAATGAGCGCGTTTCGTTGCAGGTAATCGGTCTGAATCGGAGCTAGCGGCGCCGAGCTCGCCCGCGCATTTCGCCCGGCGAACCACGGCCAGATCGCCCCGAGGGCGATTGCCGTCGCAAGGACGACAATCGCCTGTGGTGCTTTCATGATTAGAGCGGTGCCTGGATATAGGGGAACGTGGCCGTGTTCGACTTATCGTACGCGATGTTGTCGGTCGTAAGACACGGCGCTTCTTGGTGGTCGTCGGGAATGAGCCCCAGCGCGGAGAGCGTGTTTCCGAAGATTGCGCCGAGCGAGATGTCGATGATGTCGTCGCTCAGCGCACGCCCACCGTATTTGCTTCCGGTGGCTCCGCCTGTTTCGACCCCGAGGTAGGCGGCCGTTGTCGTATCTTGGGACAGGTCGACCTTCATCACGTTTGGATAGAGGATGGCCTGCAGCGTGTCGGCGTTTTCCTTGCTTCGGAACGCCAGCGTGAACGATTTGATCTGGTGCTGCAGCAACGGATCGTCGTAGGGCTCGGAGCGGTTCGTCCGGTTGTGGTCCTTGAACAGCTCGAACGCTTCCTTTACCGCGGGCCGTGAGAGCAGCTCGATCTGTTTGTAGACGGTCTGCGAAGAGTGGACGTAGCTGGGCGCCGCCTCGCGCAACGCAGGCGTCAGGGCTGCGTTCGAGCTGCAGCCGCCGATGAGCGCGCCTAACAACGCGAGACCAAGCAACGAGAATTTATAGCGTGTCGTCATGATTGAAACTCCTACTCCGCGTGGCCATCGGGCGTGCCGGCAGTTGCCCAGAGTGCGATGAGCCCTGGCGATCCGCTCGCCGGCGCGAGCATCGACTTGGGCATCTCTATGACGATCGAGAGAACGTCATAATCGGCGAGATAATCCTGAGGCTTCGCGATCTTGCATTTGTTGGAACCGGCCGTGCCGTAATCGACGCCGTTGAGAATGATCTCTTGTTTGCGCGAGGCGAAGCGGAACGAATCGGCGGTCGCCGGTGGTACGTGCGGATGATTCATGTAGTTGCGGTCGGGAATGATCTTGAAGAACTGCGCGAGATCGAAGAAGAACGGGTCGCGCCGCGGCCCGACAAAAACCTTGATCCCGTGCTTGAGCGAAGCGACTTTACCGAATGCAAACGTGCCGGTCTTGGTGACGAGCGTGTTCGCGGTTCCCACTTCGTTGGGAGCGGCCGGCCCGTAGAGCGTGATGTTCTGCGCCGAGCCCGTAGCATCGGCGGTAAACTGCAGGACGAGATTTTCTTTGATCGCGTTCGAAGTAACGCTGGTGTTGGCGACCTTGAATTGGTAGAGCACGTTTGGATCGAGGCCGATTCCGCTGTACATACCGGCTGGAATCAGCGGCCGCACGTCCATCACCAACGCGACGCGCGAGGCATCGTGCGGGTCCGGAAAGGCGAAGACGTCGGTGATATCTGCGAGCGGGTTGGCAACGACGGTCGGTGAGTCTTGGTGATCGGATCCACGGGCCGCTCTAAACGAGTAGAGCGAGATCGAGAAGGCGAGCACGAAGACCGCTGCCATCGTTCCAACGGAACGAAGGGTTTTCATGTGGTCTCCTTTATCGCGAGAGAGGGGTGTGTTGAACGGGTCGAGATCAGAACGGGAAGAATAGCGACGATTGCGACGACGGCCAGCGTCAGCGCAACGAGTGTCGAAGCGTGAATGCGCAAATCTTGCCCGATCAGTCCTTGCGCGAGCATGCTCGCGCCGATGATCGAGATGACGGTTGCCGTAACGAACGGCGCATAGCGCGAGACGCGTTCGAAGAGGGAGCTCCGCGATAGCCAGGCCGCGCCGCGCACGACCGCCATCCCCAGTCCGGTGAGAATTGTTGCCAAGCCGAGACTAAAGATAACGATCAAGGCCAGACCGTAGCCGACGCGGTGCAAGTGCAGCGCGGTGAGCAACACGACGATGGCCGCCGGGCACGGCGCGATACCGCCGCTCATTGCCGCGACGACGGCGCTCGGGAAATGCAGCGGTGCAGAGCCGGGTAGCGCATGTGAACGTTCGTGAGCATGGTGGTGGGCGTGGGCATGCGCGTGCGCGTGCTGGTACCGATGCAAGATCGTCATCGCGAAGCTGCGCGCGCCGATTACCGTCACCGCGGCGCCGGAGACGAGCGTAATCCACGTAAAAAGACTCTCGGTCGCAAAACCGGTGGCGACGAAGAGCAACAAGCCGAGAAGCAGCACGGCGATGGTGTGCGCAAAGGTCAGCGCCCCCGCGAGAATCGCCGCCTGTTTGAAGGTCGCGCGCGAGCCGACGAGCGTGAAGGCGAGCAAGGCTTTTCCGTGACCGGGCTCGAGGCCGTGCAGTGCACCGAGCCCAAAGGCAGCCAGGATTGTGAGTAGTATCAGCGCCGGCGTTTGACCGCGGCGCGAAAACAGATCGGAGAGCGCCGAGGATCGCACGAGCGACGTTGGGCCCCATGCCTGGGATGCGTCGCCGCTGACGCGCACGTGCGCGATGTGGCCGTTCGCGACGTCGAAGCTGGCATCGTCGTTTTGGCGCGGCGAGCCGATCAGCGCGTTAGGATAGGAACGCAATCCGTTAGTGGGATCCGCTATGCCCGGAAGCACGAGGTCCTTCCATCCGATACGCCGATCGCCGTACACGCGATCGCGGACCGATATGGTGGCGCGCGACGGCAGGGCGGTCCAGTAGTCGGCGGTCCAGTATAGAATCGGCAAACCGCCTGCGCCCGGCCGCGTTCGTACCGACGCATTTTCTACATGGAGCGGCAGGGCTTCGCCATCTGCCTGCACGACGAAATGTTGCGCAACGAGCTGCGCCTCGTCGTTTGCCCAAGCGTACGCATGCGCCGGAGTCCAATCGGCGGCAT
This sequence comes from Candidatus Cybelea sp., assembly GCA_036489055.1. Classification (GTDB taxonomy): domain Bacteria; phylum Vulcanimicrobiota; class Vulcanimicrobiia; order Vulcanimicrobiales; family Vulcanimicrobiaceae; genus Cybelea. The sequence goes on from DASXGO010000362.1 coordinate 5,870, forward strand.
GCATGATTTGAAACGTTGGAATCTCGGCGATGTCGAGGACATAGTGGACGCGAAGCCGATCGCCGCGCGCGTCAATCCGCGCGAGATGATTGATCGTGAAGTTTCCGAGCGGATGTGCTGCGGCATTACCGACTAGGGCTAGCCACAAGCATGCCGCCCAAAGCGCGAGAGCGCCTACACGGGGCATCGCGTTAGCCTCCTTCCAATAGCCGCTTAACGTTGAAGCGGCACGTTTGGATTTAGGT
>DASXGO010000408.1:0-8589 GCA_036489055.1 Candidatus Cybelea sp.
TGGTGCGCGTTCCGCTGGGGCGCCGCGAAACGCTCGCCTTCATCGTTTCAGGCCCGCGCGAGATCGAGGGGCCACCGCCCCAGCCGCTCAAGCGCGTCGCGGAGCGTCTCGACGTGCCGCGTGCGTTCAACGAAACCGGACTCGAGCTTGCGCGCTTCATGGCGCGGCAGTATCTCTGTACCCTGGGAGAGGCCCTGTCGGCAGTCGTTTTGGCCGATGCGGTTCCCCGGGTTCGCGATTCGTTCGCGCGTGCGGCGCGACCGAATCCTGGCCGCTTCCGTTCCATTCCGATCGCGTTGATTCGTCTGATTTGGGACGACCTCGGCGACGGTTTCACGCTCGAACAACTTCTGCGTCATCCCGAGGCGCGCCGCATCGCGGACCGTACGACGTTGCTGGCGTACGTGCGCGCCTTCGTGCGGGCCGGCGCGCTCGCGCGCGAGCGCCGCGTCATCGACCCGCGAACGAGCGAGTACCGCGTGCGCGTGCTCGAGCCGGGCGATCGTTCGATCCGCGGAAAGAAAGCCGAGGCTCTGATCGCCTTCGTTCGCGAGCGCCCGGGCACTCCGCGAGCCGATGCCGTTCTCGCAGGTTTCAGCGCCGCGGTAATTGCGCGTGCCGTGCGAAGCGGTGCGCTGCGGGAGCGCCACGTCCGTCCACGTGAAGATCGCCGCGGCAGCGTTGCGCGCGTGCCGGCGCTGGTCCCGACCGACGAGCAAGCGCGTGCCCTTTATTGGATCGATTCGGCGCTCGATGCACGGCGGTTCAACGCGGCGCTGCTCTACGGCGTCACGGCCAGCGGCAAGACGTTGATCTACGTCCGCGCGATCGAACGCGTCTTACGCGAAGGCGGCCGCGCGATCGTGCTCGTGCCCGAGATCTCGCTGACGCCGCAAACGGCGCGGCACTTTGAGACGGCGTTCGGCGACCGCGTCGCGGTGCTCCATTCGGCGCTTTCGGAGCGCGAGCGGTTCGACGCGTGGCAGGCGTGCGCACGGGGAGAAATCGACGTCGTCGTCGGCGCGCGCAGCGCAGTTTTCGCGCCGCTGGAAGCGGTACGGCTGCTCATCGTCGACGAGTCGCACGACCCATCTTATAAGCAAGAGGCGGTGCCGCGTTATCAAACCGTGGCCGTGGCGCGCGAGCGAATGAAGCGCGAGAACGGTGTCTTACTGCTGGGAAGCGCTACGCCTTCATTGGAGAGCTACGCCGCGGCCAAGGCCGGCCGCATCGCGCTCTTGGAGCTGCGCGAGCGCGCGACCGCGCAACCATTGCCCGAGGTCCGCATCGTCGATCTTCGTGCGGAGTTCCGTAACGGAAACCGTGGAGTCTTGAGTGCGGCGCTGGTGCAAGCGCTATCGGAGCGGCTGAGCCGCAACGAGAAGAGCCTGCTCTTCGTTAACCGGCGGGGAAGCGCCGGCGCACTGATCTGCCGCAATTGCGGCGAGTCGCCGCAGTGTCCGCGCTGCAGCGTCGCGTTGGCGGTTCATCGCAGCGAACGGCTGCTGCGGTGTCACTACTGCGACTATCGCGCGACGATGCCGAAGCGATGCAGTCAGTGCGGCCTCGAGACGATTCGAGAACTAGGAATCGGCACCGAGCGTGTCGTCGAGGAAGCGCTGCGGCTCTTTCCAAGCGCGCGCGTTTTGCGGATGGACTCGGACACGACGACGCGCGTCGGCGATCACGCACGAATCTTGGGTGCGTTCGAAGCTGCGGGCGACATTCTGGTCGGCACCCAAATGGTTGCAAAGGGATTGGATTATCCTACGGTCACGCTGGCCGCCGTGATCGCGGCCGATCTCGGACTCTATCTGCCCGACTTTCGCGCGGCCGAGCGTACCTTCGACCTGATTGCGCAGGTCTGCGGCCGAAGCGGCCGTAGCCGGCGCGGGGAAGCGATCGTGCAAACGTATGCACCGGATCACCCGGCGATTCGATTTGCCGCGGCGCACGACTATGACGGCTTTGCCGAACCCGAGCTCCAGGAGCGGGCCGCGGCGGGATTCCCGCCGGCGCAGCGACTCGTTTATATCGGCGTGATCGGACGGGAGCGGCGCCGGGTCGTCGAGACGGCCCTTCGGTACGCGCGGCAACTGCGTGACGCCGCCGCCGAAGTGCTCGGTCCCGCGCCCTATCCAATCGCGCGCGTCAACAATGAATGGCGGTACCGCGTTGCGCTGCGTGGACAGCGTGGATCGGTTCTCCGAAGGCTGGTTCGCGAACGAATTCTCGAGGCTGCGCGCGCCGATCACCGCACCCGGCTCGCGGTCAACGTCGACCCCTAAGGCCGGCTATTTCTTCCGGCCGCGTCCTTTGGCACTCTTCGGTGCCGCCGCGCCGCGCTGCACGGCCTTGACCAGGCGCGACTTCTTACGCGCCGCCTTATTCGGGTGGATGATGCCTTTCCCGGCCGCTCGATCGAACGCGCTCTCGACCTGCGGGGTGGTGGTGGTCTCGCCGGAGTCGACGGCGCCCTTATAGAGCGTTTTCAGGCGGCTCTTGACGCCTTTGTTGCGCCCGGCGCGCTTTTCGGATTGTAGGACCCATTTTTCGGCAGCTTTGATATTTGGCACGGCGAGTATCATAGCACGGGCTCGAGCCGCCTCCAAGCGCGGCCTCTACGTGGGCTCCAAGAGCATCTTACGGTAGCTCGCATAGCGGCTGGGGGCAATCGTGCCACCCTCTACAGCGGCCCGGACCGCACAGTCCGGCTCCTGCAGGTGGGTGCAATCGGTGAATCGGCAATCTCTCGCGAACTCCGGCATCTCGCGAAATGCGGGCGCCAGCGTCGTGGCGTCGATCCTCCCGAGCCCGAATTCGTTGATCCCGGGGCTATCGATGAGGAAGCCGCTTTCGAGCCGATAGAGCCGCCCGGCCGTCGTCGTTTGCCGGCCGAGCCCAAATCGCGAGACGTCGGCGACCGTCGCGTCGCCGCCGAGCGCGCGGAAGATCGTGCTCTTACCAACGCCGGAGTTTCCAACGAGCAGCGCGTGGTGAGCGCCGATGAGCTCGCGGAGCGCGGCGATCTCGCCGGCCTTCGGATTGATGACCAGCGTCGGATAGCCTAAGCCGCGGTAGAGGTTCGCCAGTTGCTCCTCTTCCGCCGGATCGCCGAGATCGGGTTTGGTAAAGATCACGGCTGCGGCGACGTTCTCGATTTCGGCAAAAGCGATCAGCTGGTCGAGCGTCACCAAACGCGGGGGCGGATTCGCCAGCGCCGTTACCGTTACCAGCAGGTCCACGTTCGCCGCCATCGTCTTTGCGCGGCCCCCGGCGCTCCGCCGCTCCAGCGTGAATCCGCGCGGTTCGATGCGTTCGACGACTGCCTGCCCGTCTTCGAGCATGCGAACGTTGGCGACGTCGCCCGGCACGGGCATAAAACGTTCTCCCGCCATACGGCGCAGCTGCGCGATTCGCAGGCCGCTCTCGCCGTCAACAGAAATCCACGCGGAGTTCTTTCCGGTCGAGACGACAAGCGCCCGTTGCGTTTTCGTTACGCGCAAGATTGAATAGCTAGAACGGCTAACGAAGAGAGCAGCGTGGTTTATTCGACCCTGAGCATCGACGGGGTGCTCGATTCAAAACGGCGTGCCGAGATCGAGGATGCCGTGCGTCGCGCAGGCGGCACCGCGGTCTGGCGCTCGAGTGAGAGAGCGAACCGGACGTATGCGCTTTTCGAACTCCCCGACGGATACGACCACGCCGCCATCCGTACGGTCTCCGAGGGGGTCCTATACGACAAAGCCGTCATCGCACTGGCACTTTTCCCCGCGGTATCGGAAGCCTTGCCGTTCGTGCTGGAAGCGCTCGGCGGAACGGGGCGCCCGGCCGGTGTCCTCGCTTGCCGCCCCTGTGCCGGCGGAGCCGTTGTGGAATGGGATCCCGACGTTACGCTAGCGGCGGTCGTTCTGGGCGTCGCGGACGCCGAGCTGCGGCGCTTCGCCAGCGGACGCGTCGCGGAGCTGCTCTCGCCGCTGCCGCCTTCCGTCGCCGCAAAGGTGGCAGCAAGCGGTCTGCGCGCACCGCAAATCGACGCGCGCCAAGTTCTTGAGTTGAGAATCGACCGTGCCTAGCGCGCTGGGTTACGTCGGGATTACCGACGTCGTAGATATCATCGCGACGAGCGTCCTCATCTACTACGTCTTCGTCTTGATTCGGGGTACGCGCGCGGTTCAAATTCTGATTGGGATTTTGGTGCTCGTCGCGCTGCTCGGCGTCGCGACGCTGCTGCACTTGACGCTGCTCGGAACGATTCTGCGGCTGTTGCTCGTCGGGGCGGCGGTGACGATTCCGATCGTCTTTCAGCCGGAGCTGCGGCGGGCGCTCGAACAGATCGGCCGAGGGGGCTTTCTTCGTTTGGGCGAGGCCGGTGAGTCGGGACGCGGTGAGGACCGTACGATCGCCGTCCTGGCGCACACCGCCTTTCTACTCGTGCGTAATCATCGGGGCGGTCTCATCGTCATCGAGCAGCAGAGCGGCTTGAAGGATTATTGCGAGAGCGGAACGATGCTGCACGCCGATATTACCGAAGAGCTCTTGCTCACGATCTTCGCGCCCGATTCCCCACTGCACGACGGCGCGGTGGTGATTCGTGAGGGACGTCTCGAAGCGGCGGCCTGTTTCTTGCCGCTTTCGGAGCAAGCCCGACTAACGAGCCGGCTCGGCACACGTCATCGCGCCGCGCTCGGTTTGAGCGAACAGACCGACGCGATCGTGCTCGTCATTTCGGAACAAACCGGCGCGATCACGATTGCCCGCGCGGGCCTTTTGTCGCGGCCCGTCGACGAGGAGCAGCGGCTGGTGAAGATGCTGCTCGCCGTAACCCGGCCTCCGCGGCAACGCCGGCGGCGAGGCGATCTCATCGCGCATTTGCGTTCCCGGCTGCGGACGCAACGCGGCGAACCCGCCTCGCGCGTTTCGTAAGGGAACGGCGGTGGAGATCGTTCGAAAGAACTTCGCGCTCAAGGTGCTCGCGCTCGCGCTCGCGATCGTCGGATGGGCGTATTTTCGCCTGGCGGGAAATCCCATTGTTGCGACGACCCAGTTGCAACAGCTCTCGGTTCCGGTTACGGCCGTTAACCTGCCGCTAGGGCTCGTGGCGCGGTTCGGCGACCACCAAGCCGTCGTCACGGTCGAAACCAAGCCGGGTCAGGCGCCCGTCAAGCCGGAGGAAATCAAGGCGGTGCTCAACCTGGCAGATAAAGCCGCCGGCGTTTATAACGTCCCCGTCCAACTCGTCGCGCCCGACGTTGCGGTTCAGAGCCTCAGCCCTGCCTCGGTCACGTTGACTGTCGAAAAGGTGGAAGTGAAAACGTTTCCGATTACCGTTCACTACGTCGGTCAGCAGCCCGGCATCGTCGTGACGTATTCGGCGATCGGGCCCGATGCGGCGGTCGTCCGTGCACCGACGTCGCTTCTCACGCAAGTGGCAAGCGTACGTGCGGAAATCGCGATGCCGGACGACCCGAAAAGCATTGACGAAATGGTTCGGCCCATCGCCGTTGATGCCGGCGGCGCGCCGTTGCCGGTGCTCGCCGTGTCGCCGAACCTGGTGCGAGTGCAGGCAAGGTTCGTCGCCGGAACGTCGCCGGCGCGATGAGCCGGCTCTTCGGCACCGACGGCGTTCGAGGCGTCGCAAATCGAGATCTTACGCCCGAGCTGATGCTGGCGCTTGGACGCGCGGCTGCGAGCCTGCTCCCGGATGGCGAGACGCGCCCGATTCTCGTGGGACGCGACACGCGCATCTCCGGTCCGATGCTCGAAGCAGCACTGATTGCCGGCATCACGTCAGTCGGGCACCATGCCATCTCGCTTGGAATCGTGCCGACTCCCGCCGTCGCCTCCATCACGCGAGCGATTGGCGCGGCCGCGGGCGCCGTGATCAGCGCCTCGCACAACCCGATTGCCGACAACGGGCTCAAGTTCTTCGGCGACGACGGTTTCAAAATCGCCGACGAGTTGGAAGACCGTATCGAGGCTGCACTAAACACGGAACTCGCACGCCCGACCGGTACCGCGATCGGCACGGCCCGCGTTGCTCAGAATTTGGGACGCCACTACTACGACGAGCTTTACGCGGGCGCCCAGGATCTGGCCGGCTTGCAGGTTGTGGTTGACTGCGGCTTTGGCGCTGCCTATGCGATCGCGCCTTATGCACTGCGCAAGCTGGGCGCCGAGGTTACCGAAATCAACTGCGAGGCCGACGGCGCGCGCATCAACGTGGCGTGCGGTGCCACGGACCTTCGCGGCCTGCAAGCCGCGGTTCGCCGGCAACGCGAAACCGGCGCGAAACGCGTCGTGGGCGTAGCCTTCGACGGCGATGCGGATCGTGCGCTCTTCGTCGATGAAACCGGCGCCGTCATCACCGGCGATCACGTTCTCTACGCATTAGCGTGCTCGATGCAATCGCGCCGTGAACTCGCGGGCGGCGCGGTCGTTGCGACGGTCATGAGCAACGTCGGGTTCGAGCGGGCACTACGCGCACAGGGCATCGGCTTAATTCGAGCGGCGGTCGGAGACCGCTACGTGCTCGAGCAGATGCGCGCCGGCGGCTACGCGCTCGGCGGCGAACAGTCGGGACACGTCATCGACTTTCGCCACAACACAACCGGCGACGGGCCGAGAACGGCAATCACGCTGCTCGGGATACTCGCCGCGCAACAGAGTACGCTCCACGAGTTGGTTGCCGCGGTCGTGTATGCGCCGCAACTTTTGGTGAACGTGCGCAGCGGTAACCGCGGAGTGATGGAACACGATGCGGTGCGTGAAGCAATCGCGCAGGCGGAGGCGGCGCTCGGCGATTGTGGACGCCTCCTTGTCCGTCCGTCGGGCACCGAACCACTGATTCGCGTCATGGCCGAGGGCGACGATTTAAAGTTGGTCGAAGAGGTGGTACATAGGCTTGCCTCACAAATCGAGCAGGAGGTTGCGCGCTTCGCCTCAACGTAGCCTCAGTAATCGGAGTTTCGATGGATCGCGGGGAGGGTAGGTCAACGTGTTGCCGAAGCGCGGCTTCAACAAGCTCTGAGAAAGAACAGCTTCATCGGAGTTTCTGTACACCTATCTTAGGTCACTGAGTCGGAACACAGGTTCCGAGCGGGGGACATACCGGTAGGGGTGAATGGGCCGGTCGGCCCTAGGGCGATCTTTCACGTCCGAACCCGTCAACTAACCCCGCAAGTGTCGTGAAAGAGGAGCGGTTTCTTGCGTCATGCGTTACTCCTAGGGGCATTTGCTCTCTTCATCGCCGGTTTCGGCAATATCGAGCGGGCCGAAGCTCGCACGAGTTCACCCCAACTCGATTACCTTGGCTCATCGACGGCGAACGCCCAGGTCCTCAGCCCGGACGTCGCCGAGTGGACAACCCACCTCCTGGTTGCGCCCACGGTCCACCATCGCGGTGGGATCCAACGGTTCACGGGCGGCATCCTCGCCCGCACTTCGAAGATCGCGCAGCATCTTACCAGCGATGCGCTACGCTTTTTGGGCGTCCCGTACGTCTTCGGCGGAACGAGCGTCTCCGGATTTGACTGCTCGGGATTCGTCCAGCACGTCTTCGCAATGATGGGCATCGACCTGCCTCGCACGGCGGACGCACAATACGATGCCGGCCATCCGGCGATCGGCGGTCCGCGGGCCGGCGATCTCGTCTTTTTCGATACCTATGGCGGCGTCTCGCACGTGGGCATCTATCTCGGCAAGGGCAGATTCGTACACGCCAGCTCCAGCCACGGCGTGATGGTAAGCCAGTTGTCCGACTCGTATTGGGCGGCTCGTTACGTGGGAGCCAAGCGGCTCATCGCCTCGCGGTAACCGTCAACGGTATTTCGGTAGACGCCGCCGTTTTCGGCGGCGTTTCCATATCTGTCGTACAATACGCAGGCTATGGGGTGTAGCCAAGTGGTAAGGCAGCGGACTTTGACTCCGCCATTCGTTGGTTCGAATCCAGCCACCCCAGCAGCATGACACGGCCCGCACGCTCAGGAACGAAGGTCCATGGGCGCACGCGCCATTATCCGCCGATCGCTCGGCGCGCTCGCGGCACTCTTAGTTGCGGCTTGCGGCGGCGCGCAGTTGCGACCCTCGGCCTCGCCCGTTGACAGCGCGACGACGCAGACGGGAGCACGCGTCGGCTGTTCGCCGCACCCTGGCGCCGAGGTGCAATGCTTGACCGTCGCGGTACGCGCGGCAGCGGGGCCGGAGGTTGCGGGATGGGCGCCGGCCGACTTTCAAACGCGGTACGAGTTGCCGTCAAGCACGAAGGGCATCGGAGCGATCGTCGCGATCGTCGAGGCGTACGATAATCCCAACGTCGCTTCCGATCTCGGAGAGTATCGGGCGCAGTTCGGCCTGGGAACCGCAGAGTTTGCGAAATACAACCAGCGAGGACAGAAGAAGAACTACCCGGCTGGGAACACGGGGTGGGGCGTCGACATCGACTTGGAGGCCGAGATGGTGTCGGCAACCTGCCCGCTGTGCACAATTTATTTGGTTGAAGCCGACAGCGCGTACGCCAGCGATCTCGAAGCGGCGGAGGTGGAGGCCGTCAAGCTTGGCGCGCATATCGTCAGCAACGGCTGGGGGTGC
>DASXGO010000410.1:0-6655 GCA_036489055.1 Candidatus Cybelea sp.
AGTAGTGCCGGATGACCTGAAAATAAAGGGTCGGCCACTGCCAATCGGAACCGGTCGCAAGCACCCCGGCGACGTACCAGGCTCCCGCCACGAGCGCCACTATTGCGAGGGCGCGCCACTCTTTTCGCGCGAGCAGCAGAATCACGAAGGCCGTCGCATCGGGCGGCTTATAGAGCAGCAGGCCGATCGACGCACCCGCCAGCACGTGATTCCGCTTCACTAGGCCTAGGACGGCAAGCAAGGAAAGTACCAGCGCAACCGGAGTGAACTGCCCTAAAAAACCGGCCTGCGTCGCTGGTGCCCACGCGAATACGAGTAACATTGCCAACGGAAGCCGCAAACCATAGACGCGCGTCGCGATGATCGCTGCACCGGCGCACGCACACAGCATCAGCACCGAGTTCAAGTAGAATCCTACAGCGACCGGCAAACGAGCCGCTGGAACGAAAAACCACGCCACGCCCGGCGGGTAGACGAATGGCGTCGTGGAGTTACTAGCGTCGAGCAACCGCTTCGTACCGGCAAGAGCCCCCGCGCTGCGTAAAATAATCCAATCGGTCTGCCAGGTGTTCGCGATCAGTACGGTGCACAGGCCGATGGCGACGAGCGCTCCTCCGTACGCCCAGACGCGCGCGTTCGATATGCGTAACTGCGCGCCGGCAGGCTTTGCCGCTGCGCTATTCGTCACAATCGGCTGAAGGCAGCGCGCGCGATTTCGGGAGAGCTGAAGGAAGAGGGACCGAGAATTCTTGCGCGTTCATGATACGCCAAGAGCGCCACGTTCGGGTGTCGGTTACGAACGCCGATAATGTGTGCATGCCGGCTGCGAAGTCGTGCCTGCTCGTCGCCCCCCAAAACGTGCGCCGGTCGCCGGCGAAATGCGCCGGAGATGGGCTCCGATTGGTCAATAGCCAAACGACCGAGTCAGGACTCGGCGCACGAGCGAGAGTACCGGCCGCAAGCAGCGAATCCGGCGGACACCGTCCGACGATCGTCAGGTCACCCTCTAGCCTCGGAGAACCGCTGAGCTGATGCAGGAATGCGTCCGAGAATTCGGCGCCGGTCGCCAAGAAGAAAAGCCGTGCCGGCAAGATCTCTTGATAACGATCGGTGTGCGGAATCTTCGCATAGGCTCGTACGACGTGCACGCCCTCCGAGAGTCCGGCCGTTCCGAAAGCGCCGAAAAACCCACTATAGCCGTACGTCAAGTCGTGAGTCGCCTCTGCGAGTTGAAAATTATATTGCTGCGCGATCGTCGGCGCCGCAAGTCGCCCGTCGACGACGATCGATACGCTGCTGGCGGCACGATGCGCGCTCGGAAAAATTGCCGAGCCGCCGGCCCAGAGCCGGGAACCAAGATCGAACGTATCGCGAAACGTTCGCTCGGCTAACGGGTGAAAATCCATGCCTTGTACGGGCCACAGAAACCCCATTGCCGCGCCCGGTACTATGTCGGCCGGGAACGGAACGATGGCGGCGTTGGGCGCGCTCTGCTTATCGTAATAGCGGTGCAGCACCGCGGCCGTCGCATATCCCGAGGCCGCGAGCGCGTAGACCGCTACGGCAGCGCAGGCAACAACCGGGCCCGGCCGCCGCAAACCCGCAAAGCTGCGCGGCGCGTACCACACGGCGCACATAAATGCTGCGAAGATGTAGGGATACCATTGCCTTCCCGCCGCACCGAACGTGTTATCGCTGACGACGTAGAGGCCGAACATCAGAGAGACGAACAACGCGTAACTGCTCAATATGGGGTCGCTCGTTGCAATAAGCGCGGCTCTCGCCGGGCGTCCCGCTGAAGTCACTCGAAGCAACCGGGCCGCATTTCGCAGCAACCGATACGCAATGGTCGCGGCAACTGCAATGCTCGCCAGCGCGATGATCGCCCTCAACGCCAGCTCTACCTGCTCGTTGACGATCACGATCGGTGTATCCCATAAGCCGAGCGCTCCCCAATAGGTCGCTGCATTCGGACCGGTCGCGAAGAAGTCGACGAATGCCTTAACGCTGTTACCGGCTAAATAGGCGATCGTCGGCCCCGCACCGCCATGGAGGACGTCGAAGAACGGGCCGAGGATTCCGGTCGGCGGAGCCGAGCCGCGTGCCTGTCTGTAATTCGGAGCTGCGATGACGAGTTGAACTCCGAGCAGCACGCAGGCCGGGATTGCGAGCGCGAGCAAGCGCGCCGCGGCCGCCGGCCATTTCGGCCGTTCGTACCAAAGCTGCGCGATAACTAAGAGTGCTATGGGGATCGCGGCGCTCACGAAAAAGTGGTACTTGGTTACGGCCAAGAGGCCGAGGCTGATTCCGAGCATCGCCGTCGAGGGTAAGGACGTCCTACTCCGTCGCAACTCCGTTGCAAAAAAGAGACTCGCCGCAACCAAAGCGAAGGCGAGATTGTCCGGCTGCACGTAGGAAGAAACGAGCGTGGTCAGTGGAAAGAACGCGACACCGACGAGCAAGCCGACGGCAAGCCAGGGCCGGACGCCGACGTTGAGCGCCGCACGGTAACTGAAGTAAAGACCGAGCATCGTTAGAAAGACGCACAGCATGCGCGCACCAAAGAAGACCGCGACGAGGGATCCGGTTAGCGCCGCAATCGTTTTCATCCATATCGCCTCCAACGCGTAGAATCCAAACGGGTAAGCCGGGGCGATATAACTGATACGGCTCGGAGGGTCTGCGTTCCGGACGCTTGGGGCATCGGAATCGATACGGCGATAGTAGGCCAACGTGCCGTAGCCTCGTGGAGCGCGCATCGATGAATGAAACGCGATGCGAAAATAGTCCGTGGCACCCAACAGATAACGCGTATATGGGCTGACGATCCACGCGGTCTGTGCGCCGGACGTGCGAATCAGACGCCCCGTGCTCATGATCGAGATCGCGTAGTCGAAGTGCGCCGCCTCGTCGGTTGCCTGGAATATCGGGATGATGAAGACCCAAGCGGTGCTGAGCAGGCCTGCGGCGATGATCACGGCGAGCGCGGCGAGATTCGCGCCGCGTGCCGAACGCCGGGAATCCTTAGGCACGCGACGTGTTTCGCGCAAGGTGGACGGCGCTCCAATACGTGCAGGCCAAACCGGCGTAGATCAGCGCGTGGCCGAGCCAAGAGAACGGCGTCGGCGGGAATTGGCCGGCGAGCGCGCGCCACGGGATTTCGGCGAGCGCGCTGGGCGAAACTGCGGCAAGCACGATCGTTTGGTGCCGCAGCAATTCCGGCATACCTGCGTAGGTTAACGCGGCGCCGGCTACCGCCGCAGTGGCGAACGCGGCGGGCCACGGGATTCGCCGATAGATCAACGCCGCGAGCAGCACGATCGCGGCAATGCCACCCCCAAACCCGATCGATGCCTGCCACGGGATTGCCGCCGCGAGCAGCGTCACGCCGGCCCAAGCGAGCGTGGTGTCACGACGCACGGCGACCACGAGCGCCAGCGGTATCGCTGCGCCGAGCTGCGTGAGGTGTACGAATGGGCCGCCCGTGACCGCAAGCGCCATCGGGACGAAAACGATGCTCTCCGGCATCCCATTGCGCAGCCGGTGCACGAGCCACAACCCGGCGATAACGAAGAACGCGTACTGCGCGTCGGCGAGCCATACGGACGTCCGTTCGGCAAGGCCGGCCGCATGCAACATCGCGCTGAGGCCATACTGCTCGGCGTTGCCGATCTCGGAAAGCGAATGTGCGGGAAGAACTCGCGCGACGTACTCGCTATTGAGAACCACATGGCCGGCGACAATCGAAAGCGCTAGAATAGCGGCGCCGGCGCATGCAAACCGCCAACGCATCGCGGGCACGAAGAAAAACGTCGTGAGCAATACCGAGAGGGCGACGTGCGGCTCGATGCAGGCCGCGGCTTGAAGCAACGTCGCGACGGTCCACCGTTTGCGCGAGAGTGCGAGCGCAGAAAGCGTGAGTAACGCGATGGGCAGCAATGCCAGGCTTCCGACGATGAGCGAGGGCAGCAAGACGCCTAACAAGACGAACGCCGCCGCGACCAATAACGGCAGTCCGGTGGTTTCGACGACCACGAAGAGTACTGCGACGCCGCAGGCAACGAGAACCAGCCACCAAAGGAACTGTGCCCGCGCATACGCGAGGCGTGAAATCGGTACGAACGGCGCCAGTCCGTAGGGCGGCAGCGGAGCCGGCACGACCGCATTCGGCGTAGCAGCGCGCAAGTTGGCGACTTCGCACGAATGCAGCGGCTCATAGCGATACGGATCGCCTCCCGCAGCCAGAATACGAGCTCCACAGTAAAACGCGTCGAAATCCAAATAGGTCGCTGCGACCCGCGGCGGATTGTAGATCACGTACCCGGCGATGAGGACGAGTCCGGCAATGACCGCGCCAAGCAGCGGCGCACGCAGCCGCGATTTGGAGCTAATCGCGCCGAAAAACGACATACGAGACGTCTTCATACGAACGTCCCCAATGCGGTAGCTTCTCGATAGCGTTTGCTAATCGGCTTCCTCGTTGGGCGATCACGTACCCAACGCCGTACTTCTCCAGCGGCTCGCTCCAATTCTTCCGCGCTCGAATCGTGGAAACGTAGTCGTTCCAAACCGCCAACGGATATCCGTCGCAGCGTCCGTCGATAAAGACTTGAAGCGTCGGATACTGCAGCGCGACGCTGCACCACGTAAAGTTCTCGCAAAAAACTCGATGATTCCGTCCGTCGGTCGTTAGTGAAGAAATCGCTGCGGCCGGAAGCGGCGCCGGCGCGTGCGCTTGAATGCGGGCGAGAGCAAACGCTGAAGCCGCGACGGCAATCGCAATGGCCGGCAACCCGACCGGCTCCAGCTCGGCGAACTTCGATCCGAGCCGGCGCAGTTGCGGGAAGCGCGCTTGCAGCCCGCACGCCGCGAGCGGTGCGGCAACGATAACAAAGAGCGTTATATTGCGCGCTGCAAACAACGTCGCCGCGAAGAGTAGGGCAGAGGGAAAACTCTGCAGTTTACGCGCCGCCAGCGTCGTGCGGCCGCCCAGAAGGATGGCCAGCGCAATTGGCAACGCTCCGAGCATAAACGAAATGTCGCCCCATCCCGGCCGCTGCCATTCTTGAATGTAATGGCGGATCGGGCTGTTCGCGAGGGCCAGTGCAAAGGCCGGCAGCCGCCAGCCGAACGGCGTGCAAAACGTCGCAAGGACCACGAGCGGCAGCATCACGAGATCGCGGCTTTTGCGCAGCCCGCTCAAACCTCCGTCCGCGAACGACGCTGCAGTTCTCGCCAGCACGATCGCGGGCGCGATCGCAACGCTTGCGTGCAGATTCGCCCAAATAACCGCCGCGGGCAGCGCCGCGTAATACCATCGATCGCGCCGCTCGATGAAGAACATGAATACTGCAAGCGCAGCCCAGCCGAGCACCTGGGCCCGCGCGCCGAACGATTCGAGAAACGCGACGCCGCAGATGAGCAGCACGATGCCGATCGCTTCCGGGGCGCTCTCAGCGCGCGAACGCCAATAGATCGAGAAGAGAATTGCCAGCGGCAACGCGCTGACGAGGATCGAAAGCACGAGGAAGGCATGATAGTCGCGCGCCAGGGCGACCGCGACGCTAAAGAGCCACTCCTGCGGAATCCACGCCGCGCCGGCGGCGGTGAAGGTCGTGTTTCCTAATGTCGTCGGTAGGCGATGGGTTTGAAGCACGAGCTCGCCGAGCCATCGTTGCCAGTAGAGATCGCCGTCGCCCGGCGCGCGCAGCGGGCCAAGGACGAGGAAGAGTCCGCCCCACAATACTAATGCAAAGCGCGCAACACTCAGTGCACTAATACCAGCGGAAGTGCAAGGCCGGTCACGGCCGCAATGTAAGGTGCGAATGCGATCGGAGTATGCTTCGCGCCGGCGATGCGATGACCGACTGCGGCGGCGATGCATGCGAGCGCGAGCGCGAGCAGCGCGAGCGGCGCGCCGAGCACCGCGCCCGTAAGCGCGACCAGCTTGGCATCGCCCCAGCCCATTCCGTGTCCGCGTGAAAAAACTGCGGCAATCGCGAACGGCGTGAAAATCAGCACGGCCGATCCGATCGTCATCCAATCGTGCTGCGCGAGCGCGAAAACGAGCAGCGCGGCGAGCGGAACGAGCGTGAAAAGATCGGGGACCAGTCCGCACGCTGCGTCGCTGCACCAGCACGCGACGAGCGCGAAAATCGTGATGGCGCCGATGCCGAGTTGGAGCGGCAGCGCGCCCGCGGCCGTCAACACTCCGCCAACCAGCGCTGCCGCAGCCACCAGTAGCGCACCCGGAGCTCTTCCGGGCTTCGGGCCGTCGTCAGCCGGTTCCACCCCGGCGCAAACGTAACGGCTGACCTGGACCCCGAGGAAGGCGACGCATGCAAAAAAAGCCGCCGTTGCGGCGATCCCGATCATAGCGGATGTTGTGCGAAATAGTTGGCCGCGACGGTTCCGAAAATGATGATGAAAATGCACGGAATCATGAAGAGGACCATTGGGAAGACCATCTTCACGGGCAATTTCGCCGCCATCTCTTCGACCGCCATCAATCGCTGGTGGCGTGCATCTTCGGCCAAATCGGTCAGCATTCTCGCGACGTTTCCGCCCAGCCGCTCGGCTTGCGTCATTACGCGCAAGGCGTTGCGAAGCGCTGGGTGGTTCGTGCGCTCGCCCGCGGCTTTGAGGGCATCGGCCC
>DASXGO010000424.1:0-10208 GCA_036489055.1 Candidatus Cybelea sp.
GGGCCGTAACGTGCTCGAGGCGCTGCAGACGTCGGTCAATCCAAGGGTCATCGAAACGCCGATCTTTCAAGGTGTCGCGCAAAACGGAATTCAGCTCAACGTCAAGGCGCGGATCACCGTTCGCAGCAATCTCGACCGCTACGTCGGCGGTGCCGGCGAGCCGACGATCATCGCGCGGGTCGGCGAGGGCGTCGTCTCGGCGGTCGGCGCCGCAGTAGATCACAAAGAAGTGCTCGAGTATCCAGACCGCATCAGCAAGACGGTGCTCGCGAAGGGGCTCGATGCCGGCACGGCATTTGAGATCGTTTCCATCGACATCGCCGACGTGGACGTCGGCAAGAACATCGGCGCCGAGCTGCAGACGAGCCAAGCGGAAGCCGACCGGCGAATCGCGCAAGCCAAAGCAGCGGAACGTCAGTACGCCGCGCAGGCAGCCGAACAAGAACAAAAGGCAGAGACCCAAGCGATGCGCGCGAAGGTCGTCGAGGCCGAAGCCACGATCCCGCAAGCGATCGCGCAGGCCTTCCTGCGCGGGAATCTCGGCGTCATGGATTACTACCGGCTCAGGAACGTGCAGGCCGATACCGAGATGCGCGGGGCGATCGGTGCCTCCACCGAAGCCTCGACCGACGCGCAGCAGCCTCCGCCGCCGGGTCCCGTCAAGTAAGGCGGCCGCATGCGCGACACGTTTTTGCTGCTTTGGGTCGGCTTTCTCGTCGTCGGCGTCATCGGCAGCATCGTCTCGGGCATCCGGAAGCAGGCACAGCGAGCGCAGCCGGTTCAGCAACCGCCACGCCGCCCTGCGACTTCGCTCAGGGTAGGCTCCCCGCCGCAATGGCAGCCGCCGCCGGGGCAGCTGCCACAGTGGGTTCAACAGTTGACCGCGCAGATCGCCCCGCGCCCGGCGCCTGCAGCCCCCCGACCCGTCGTACCGAAAGCACCCCCGCCGCGTCCTATAATCGAGCCGCCGCATGAGCCGGCGCCGCGCCGGCACGGCCCGCGCCTCTTTCGCGATCGCAAGGCGATCGTGCAGGCGGTGATCGCGGCCGAAATTCTCGGCAAGCCCCTGGCCTTGCGCGACGAATAAGTCCAGGGTTGACCGCGCAGCGATCCATCGACCTGGGCGAACTCTCGGACCGCGTCCGCCTCTTCGGAGAGTTTGATCGAAACCTCTCGGCTATCGAAGCGTCGCTTGACGTTGCCGTTCATGCTGAAGGCGACCGGCTTCTGCTCGCCGGCGACGACGCCGCCGTGGCGCGCGCGGAAGAGGTCGTTCGACGCGTGCTCGAGGCCGCCGTCGAGGGCGCGCACATCACACCGGATGACGTAGCGCTCGCCCTGTCCGACGCGCGCGTCCACCAATCCGCGGCACTTCCCGCCACGCTCCTGCGCAGCCATCGCGGCCGCGAGGTGCGACCGCGCACGACAGGGCAGCGGCAATTCGTGAGTGCAATCGATGAGGCCACGTTGACCTTTGGGATCGGTCCCGCCGGCACGGGCAAGACCTATTTGGCCGTCGTTATGGCGGTACGGGCGCTCAAACGGCGCGACGTCGCGCGCATCATCCTTTCTCGCCCTGCCGTGGAAGCCGGCGAGCGCCTCGGGTTCCTTCCCGGCGACTTGCGGGAAAAGTTCGATCCATACATGCGTCCGCTCTTTGACGTGCTTGGCGAGATGCTCGACGACACGGCCGTCAACAAGTACATGGAACGCGGCACGCTCGAGGTGGCGCCGCTCGCGTTCATGCGCGGGCGCACGCTCTCGGATTCGTTCGTCATCCTCGACGAGGCGCAAAACGCGACGGACGACCAGCTGAAAATGTTCTTGACGCGCTTGGGGAGCGGCTCGAAAATGGTCGTTACCGGCGACGTGACGCAAATCGATCTACCGTCGGGGCAGCGCAGCGGCTTGCGGGCCGCAGCGAACCGCCTGGCGTCGATCGACGGCATTGCGACGGTTGAGCTCAACGAGAACGACGTCGTTCGTCACCCGCTCGTCGCGCAAATTGTCCGAGCTTATGCCGAATGATCTACTATCGCAACGACGTCCGCGGGAGCGGCGTGGACGGACGCGCTCTGGTCGCTACGGCGCGGCGGCTGCTTGCCGCGGTCGGGGAGCGGCGTGCGGCCCTCTCACTCTCGATCGTGAACGACGAAGCGATCCGTTCGCTCAATCAAGAATATCGCGGCAAGGATGCCGCGACCGACGTGTTGAGTTTTCCACTTGCCGACGAGCCGGATTCAGCTCCTTCGGAGCGGCTCTTAGGCGACGTCGTGATTTCAGTCGAAACCGCGCGACGTCAGGCCGAGGCATACGATGCGCCGCTGCAGCGCGAAATCTATCGGTTATTGATCCACGGTTTGCTTCACCTCAAAGGGCACGATCACGAGGCGGCCGGCGAGCGGCGCGTCATGCGGCGCGAAGAGCGCCGCCTGGCCGATGCCATCGCGCTGCCGTGGCCGTTTTGAGCTGATGCATCAGCCGCGCGAACCACACTATCTCCCGGTCGAGCGCAGCCGCTTTCTGCGTTCGTTCCATCACGCATTCGAGGGCATCATCTACGCGACGCGCACCGAGCCGAACATGCGCGTCCACTTCCTCATTGCAGCGCTGGTGCTGCTTGCGACGCTCGTGCTGCGGCTCGACCGCTTTTACGTTATCGCGACGATCGTGCTCATTGCGCTCGTTCTGAGCCTGGAGTTGATGAATACCGCGATCGAAGCGATCGTCGATCTGCTGACGGTCACGCACCACCCGCTTGCGAAGAGCGCAAAGGATGCTGCGGCCGGCGCGGTGCTGATCGCGGCAGTCGGTGCGGCGCTCGCCGGGTATCTGATTTTCTATCAAGGCATCATCAGCGGCGGCGCGAGCGTTTTCGCTGCGGTGCAGGCGGTGCCGGCAAACGTCGCGTTGATCTCGCTGGCGGTCGTAGCGATCGCCACCGTCTTTGCCAAGGCCTGGGTCGGTCGAGGCTCGGCCTTGCAGGGAGGCGCCGTCTCCGGTCACACGGCCCTGGCATTTGCGATCGCGACCATGCTGGCGTTTTTCTACCAGAAGCCGCTGGCCGCGATCCTTGCTTACTTCGTCGCATTTCTCGTCGCCCAGAGCCGCGTCGAAGCACGGATCCATCGCCCGTTCGAAGTCTTCTGGGGCGCCGTCCTGGGCACGTTGTTTGCGGTCGCGATCTACGTGCTGGTGCGGCCCCACGTTATGCTATAATGGCGCCGATTTGAACACGGAACCTCCTAGTAGCCCGCACGCCCTACCGTACCAGATCGCCGCGCTCGTCGTGCTCGTCCTGCTGGCCGCCTTCTTCGCGGCCTCCGAGGCGGCGCTCGTCTCCATCTCGCGGCTGCGCGCGCGGGCGATCGCCGAGCGGCGCGTCCGCGGGGCGGGAAACCTGGAGCAGGTCGTCGATGATAAGACCCGCTTCCTGACCTCGATCCTGGTCGGCAACACGATCGTGCTGCTCGCCGCCGACTCGCTGGCGACCTATATCGCCTTGTCGCTCGGGATTCCGTCGGGCGCGGTGCTCTCCACGATCGTCATGGCGGCAGTCTTTCTGCTCTTCGGCGAGATCGTGCCAAAAACGGTTGCGACCGGCGACAGTGAGCGTTGGGCGCTGAAGCTTGCGCTTCCAATGCGCTACACGTCGTACGTCCTGATGCCGATTGCAAAGTCCTTCCAGGTCGTTACCGACCTCATTCTCGCCGTGTTCGGTATTAAAAACGCGCACCGTCCGTACGTTACCGAAGAGGACATTCGAACGCTGGTCAACGTCGGTGCCGAGCAGCGCGTGATCGAAGAGCAAGAGCGCGAGCTGATTCATTCGGTTATGGAGTTCGGCGATACGATCGTGCGCGAGGTAATGAAGCCGCGCCCCGAAATGGTTGCGGTCTCGATCGAAGATTCGCCCCGGCGCGCGCTCGACGTGGTTATCGCCGAAGGCTATTCGAAGCTGCCGGTTTATCAGGAATCGAAGGACGACATCATCGGCGTCATCCACGACCGCGAGCTCTTGGTCGCACTCGCGAACGGATCGCTTGCACGGACGACCGTGCGCGACGTGATGCGGACGGCCGTGCACGTTCCGGAGACGAAGAAGATCGCGGATCTTCTGCGCGAGATGCAACGCGATAAGTTCTCCCTCGCGATCGTGGTTGACGAATACGGCGGCACGGCCGGGCTCGTGACGATGGAAGACCTGCTCGAGGAGATCGTCGGCGAGATACGTGACGAGCATGACGTTGACGAGCAAGAGTCGATCTCGATCGTCTCCGAGGTCGAAGCAGTCGTCGACGCCGGCACGAACATCGAAGACGTCAATGCCCAGTTGGGCACCGAGCTGCCCACCGAGGATTTTGAGACGATCGGCGGATACACGGTCGGATTGTTCGGACGTCTCCCCAAAGAAGGCGAGGAGATCGAGGCCGCCGATCACGTTCGGCTCCGCGTCGATCGCACGCGCGGCCGCCGTATTCTCGCGGTTCGAGTCTACACCAACGGCAGCATCAACCGGGAGCAGGAATCGGAGGACGCTGACGCAGCCGCGCGCCTATAGGACGCGGGGCGTCATTTTGCGCGGACGGCAACTAGGGGAAGCCGACCGCATTTTCACGCTCTTTACGCTCGAGCGCGGCAAGCTCGATGCCGTCGCTAAAGGGGTTCGCCGGTCGCGCAGTCACTTCGCGGGGCGACTCGAGTTCTTGAACGAGTGCGACTTTATGATGCATCGCGGCCGCTCGCTCGAAATTATCGTTTCGGCGGAAACCCGCACCGCGCCGTGGACTCGCCTCGTCGAACCGGCGCGCTACGCCGTTGCATCGGTCCTGGCCGAGCTGATCGACGCTTTTTGCGAACCGGATCTGGCGTTGCCGGACGTTTACGAGCTCGTCACCGGAGCGGTTGGCGCACTCGTCGTCGCGACCGAACCGCGCGATTTGCTGCCGCGCTTTTCGCTGCGTTTGCTGGAGATGCTGGGACTGGCGCCGCCGCTCGAGAGCTGCGTTCGCTGCGGTCGTTCGCTGCCGGCCGGTTCGGCATGGCTCGATGCGGAGTCGGGCGGCGTAGTGGACGCTGCGTGTAAGGAACGCTGGCGCGATCTGCCCGAGCTCCAAGAGCACGACCTCGAAAATCTGCGAGCGCTCTCACGTCCGAAGCATGAGCGAGCCGCCTTGCTCGCGACCCCGGTTGCAGCGGCGGCGATCGACGAGCTCGTCGCGCACCACCTCGGGAAACGTCCCAAAGCGATCGCCCAGCTTGGCACGCTTTAGTGGCTGAACCGATGGTCATGGCGCTCGACGTGGGAAGTAAGCGTATCGGCATCGCGGTTGCCGATCCGAGCGGAAGCTTCGCGCTCCCGGTTGGAGCCGTTACGCGCAGCAACCGGCGAAACGACCTTGCCGCGATCCAGTCGTATCTCGAATCGTATGCTGTGGATGAGGTCGTCGTCGGCGACCCGCTTACGCTGCGTGGCGAGCGTGGTATCGCAGCGCAGGCGATGGACGAGTTCGTCGAAACGCTGCGCGAAATTTTCGGCGGGGCGATTCATCGGGTCGACGAGCGCATGACGACCGCACAGGCGACGAAGAGTCTCATCGCCGCGGACGTTTCCCGGCGCAAGCGTCGCGAAGTCGTGGACGCGATGGCGGCTGCGCTGATCCTGGAGTCGTTTCTCGCACGCCGGCGAAACGCCGCGCAGCACTAACCGCGTCGCGTGAAAGTGTTGCGAGCCATTTCGATCGGCGCGGTTCTGCTCGTCGCGATCGCAGCCTGCCTTGCCGGCTGGATTCTGTATGTGATCTACGGCGACCGGTCGCACCCGGCGACGGCGACCCAAGTGATCGTTCCCCGCGGCACGACGTTCGCGGAGGTGGCGCACGCGCTTGCCGTCGACGGCGTGATCTCCAACGTGACGACCTTTCGGCTCTTGGCGCGGGTTCGAGGGGAAGAAGCGGCGGTGCGCGCCGGCGAGTATCGGTTTGCAGCGCGTCTCACGCAGAACGAGGTGCTGCGGGCGCTGGTAACCGGAGGTGCGCAGGTCGCGACGTGGGTGACGATACCCGAAGGATTTACCGCCGCGCAGATCGCGCAGCGGTTGGAGCGCGACGGCGTTGGGCCGGCAGCACCGTTCCTGCGCGATTTCGACGGCCGGCGCCTCGTCGTCGGCGGCGTCCGAACGAGGAACCTCGAAGGCTTCCTCTTCCCGAGCACTTATTTGATGCCGCTCGGCGCTTCGCCGCAGCAGGCGGCAACGCCGATGGTCGCCGAGTTTTTCAAAGAGCTGCCGCGCGACGCGACGTCGCGCGCGCGTGCCTTGCACGTTACGCTTCCGCAGGCCGTAACCGTGGCGTCGCTGGTTGAACGCGAGGCGAAGAGCGAGGTCGATCGCCCGAAGATAGCCGAAGTGATCTATAACCGCCTCCGCTTGAGGATGCCGCTGCAGGTCGATGCTACGATCGAATACGCGTTGCCCGAGCACAAAGCGCAGCTCTCGTTCGGGGACCTGAAGATCGACTCACCGTATAACAGCTATACGCACGTCGGCCTTCCGCCGACCCCGATTGCCAATCCAGGCTTGCCCTCGCTGGAAGCGGCGCTTCGTCCGTCGAAGGGCGACGATCTCTACTACGTTTATTGCGGGAATGGAGTGCATGTTTTTGCCAGGACGCTGGCGGAACATCAGGCCAACGTGGCTCGTTGTCTGCACTAGCGGCACGGCCGGAAGGGAGTGGTTCCAATGGCGACTACGAATGGCGAAAGCGATAAGCCTCGCGGGCCTCTGGAGCTGAGCGAGACGCTGACGATCGAGACCAACGAAGGAACGGTGCTGCCGTTTGAAGTCGTCGGCATTTTGCAAGATGCCGAAGAGGGCGCATCGTACGCCGTACTCCACCACGAGGACGAAGGCAAAGACGAGTTCATCGTAACCGACTTGGACGGAAATCTGCTCCAAGACGATGCGCTCGCGCAGCAGATTCTCGACGACTTCTTAGCGTTTGCCGACGACGATGAAAATCGCGTGACGCGCAACGGGGAGACAAGCTAATTCGTATCCTATTCCTCTCCGCGAGCGTCGGCGTGGGTCACGTTTCCGCTGCAAACGCGGTTGCCGCGGCGCTACGCCGGATCGAGCCTGCCGCGAAGACGCACGTGGTAGATTCGTACGATTACGCGGCGCTGGTCGTCTCACGAGTCGTCTCCGACGGCTACCTGCGGATGGTCAAGACGATTCCGCAGCTCTATCGGTATATCTACCACCGCGCGGAACGCGCGACCGAAGTCGGACGCTTCCGGACCTGGGCGCACCAGTTCACGGCGGGTAACTTGCGTCCGCTCCTATTGTCGATGCGCCCGGATGCAGTCGTCTGCACGCACGCGTTTCCGTGCGGCGCAATGGCCGAGTATAAGAGCCTCTTTCCCGACGCCCCTCCGGTCGTCGCGATCGTCACCGACTTTGCGGTGCACGGATTTTGGATCCACGAACGGGTCGACCGTTACGTCGTCGCCACGGAAACGATGCGCGATGCCATTGTCGCGCGAGGCATCGCAAAAGAGGCCGTTGCCGTTACCGGCATCCCGGTGCGGCGTGAGTTCGCATACTGCGAAGAACCGCGTCGTGCGCTGCGCGAGCGGCTCGATCTTCCGCACGACCGCCGCATCGTGCTGTTGATGGGCGGCGGCTTGGGAATTGCACCGATCGAGTCGATGCTCGGCGCGCTGGTGCCGGTGCGCGAAGCGTTGGCCGCCGTCGTGCTCGCCGGACGTAACGCGCGCGCTGCCCGGCGGCTCTCGGAGGCCGCCGAGAGGCTGGATTTTCCGGTGCGGGCGCTCGGGTTCGTCGACAACGTTTACGACTATATGCATGCCGCGGACCTACTCGTGACTAAACCTGGCGGACTCACGACCTCCGAAGCACTGGTCGCGCAGCTTCCTATGGTGTTGTGCCGGCCATTGCCCGGACAAGAAGAGCGAAACGCCCGGGTCTTGGTCGAATCGGGCGCGGCCATTCGATCGCGCAGCATCGACGAACTTCCGATCTTGGTCGAAACGCTGTTGCGCGACCGGACGCGCCGGGAGCGTGCGGTCGCGGCGGCCCGGCAGATGGGGCGTCCCAATGCGGCGGCGGAGGCAGCAGCAATGATTGCGGGTATGGTCGACTTAGGAAAGGAGGTCGTGGCGTGATTCTTCCGTCATCGCAAAGCTACGCCCGATGGCTTGCCGTCGTTCGGATCCTCACGGGCGCAATGTGGCTTATTCACGGGGTTCCGAAATTTCTTCACGGCGATACGTTCTTACCGCCGGGCGGCTTTTTCGCGGATTATTTACAGCAAGGTATTAGCAAAACCGCGGGGCCCTATCACGATTTCATGGTAAGCGTCATCGCGCCAAACGCAGCCATTTTCGCACAGCTCGTGCGCTTCGGCGAAGTGCTCGTCGGAATCTCGCTCTTCCTTGGAGCGTTCACGCGGCTCGGTGGTTTCTTCGGCATACTGCTTCCGCTCAACTATATGGCTGTGCGCGGCGCGATCTTCACGCTGAGCGGCTGGGGCTCGTCCGATGCCGCGCTCGCGCTGCTTTCAGCGATCAGTCTCGTGCTTCCGACCGGGCGCATTGCGGGCTTCGATGGTTTGCGTACGCCGCGCGCGGCGGCGCGTCCAACCGTAATAGCGGAAGTCGTGCCCGAGCGGCCGCTCGACCGCCCCAGCGCACCACCGTAAGGATGCTCCGCGTTACATCAAGCAGCGTCACGAAGCAGCGTCACCCCGAGCCCCTCGACTACGCTCGGGGTAAACTCCGTCGAGGGACGAAGGGGCGAGTCGTGGTATAGGTCGGAGCCGTTGGAGAGATGGCCGAGCGGCTGAAGGCGGCGGTTTGCTAAACCGTTATACGATGTAAAGTCGTATCGAGGGTTCGAATCCCTCTCTCTCCGGATCGTTCTTGCAGGAGAAGTTCATGCGGGTTTTAGGCGCTGCGCACGTCTTTGGTGTTTGCGCGATGTTTGCAGGTCTTTCTGCCTGCAACACGAGCTCGTCGTCCGTCGCCAATGGGTCGTTCAATCCGCTGGCCGCAACCGGCAGTCCTCCAAGCCCGATTCAGCACGTGGTGGTCATCGTGCAGGAGAATCGTACCTTCAACGATTTCTTTGCTACGTATCCCGGTGCGGACGGAACGACCACCGCTCAAGTGGCACCGAATCTCAACTGCAGCCCGCCGATCAAGTACGAGCAGACTGTGAACCTTACGATGCAGCCGCTCGTTCTAAAGAAGGATCTGGATCACAAGTTTAGCGCCTACTTCACCGCGTGGGATGGCGGCAAGCTCGACGGCTTCGACAAGGTTCCGAACGGAACGGGCGTTCCCGAGTGCCTCTATCCATATCAATACACCGATCCGTCGCAAATTACGCCGTACTGGTCCATGGCACAGCAATATACGCTTGCCGAGCATATGTTCACAACCCAGGGCAGCGACAGCTTTACCGCGCACCAGGATCTCATTCGGGGCGGCACGCTAGTGGAGACCGGCAAATCGTTAGTCGACCTGCCAAATTGTTCGGGTTCGAAATGCAAGTGGGGCTGCGATGCGCCGGGCGGCACGCATACATCGCTCATTACGAAGGGCGACAATTACATTAAGTTTAAAGGCAAGGGCCCGTTCCCGTGTTCGAAAGACTTCAAGTTGAGCTATTTGACGCTGCGCGATCTGCTCGACGCAAGGTCCATTACCTGGAAATACTATGTGCCGCCCATGAGCGAAGAGAACGGAAAGCTCTTCAACGCGTTCGATGCGATCGCGGCGGTTCGTTACGGCTCCGAATGGTCCACGAACATTTCATCGCCGGAAACCAACGTTATCAGCGACGCGCAAAACGGTACGCTCCCCGCGGTTTCGTGGGTAATTCCGGACGCTGCGAACTCGGACCATCCGGGCGAAGGCCAGGACTCGGGCCCATCCTGGGTGGCGAGCGTGGTAAACGCGATCGGCGAGAATTCGGATTGGAATTCGACGGCGATCGTCGTCGTTTGGGACGACTGGGGCGGCTTGTACGACAACGAAGGGCGGCTCAACCCAAAAAAGTATGGCTACGGCGGTCTCGGCTTGCGCGTTCCGGCGATCATCATCTCGCCGTATGCGCGAGCGGGCTTCATTTCGACGACCCAATACGAGTTCGGGAGCATCCTCAAATACATCGAGCAGAATTGGAA
>DASXGO010000460.1:0-3885 GCA_036489055.1 Candidatus Cybelea sp.
ATTATAGACGATTACGGGGGAACGCAGTGACGCGGTCGCCGAGGTGTCGGCCGCGGAGCGCATCCGGCAGCCTAGATCGGTCTGCCAAGAGGGCTTTGCGATCCGCAGGCTGCACGCGCTTCCGGTTGCGCCGCAGGGACCGCCGCAGTAATCGAAGCTCCAATCGTTCCATACCGTTTCGTTCCATCCGCGCTTCTTGTGCGAATCGCGCACCAGATGAGTGCCGCCGACGCAGACCACGTAGGTGTAGGTACACGGTTGAATCGGTCCGCCGCCGTATCTTCCGCCGCCGCCGTTATCGCCCGCCGCAGCCGCAATCACTTTGCCCGCCTGACGAAAGATCGGATTGTCGGCGCCTTCGGGTCCCCCGCCCCACGAAACGCCGATATACTTGGGGCCTAACGTGCCGGCCGTCTTCACGCCGGCGTACAAATTGTTCGTGAAGTTGTCTTTCGTCTGCACCAGGACGATCTTGCAGTTCGGACACACCGCCGAAACCATATCGAGGTCGAGCGACTGCTCGCCGCGCCAATCGTCGCTCGGAGGCGGCTCAGGCGGTAAGGGCGACGAGTGGCCCTCTTGATTGACGATCCGCAGGCATTTCGTCGCGATATCGCAGGCCTTCAGCCCCATCGTCTTGCGATACTTGGCGAGGTCTGCGCCGGCATTCTTGTAGCCGTAGGCGTCGACGATCGCGACCCCCTTGCCTTTGCCGCGAGTCAGCGAAGGAGTGTTATAGGCATCCTGCAGATCGATCGGACAGTAGCCCTGGTTTCCGCTGAACGGGCAGCTCTCGCCGTTGCTCTGTACTTGCGGTTCGAACGTCATCTGCGGTATGACGTCGGTGCGCACGGAGGCAAAGCACTGCATGCGTTCCGGCGTGCCCGGCGTGGGGCAGAGCTGCCGAACCGGATCGGCGTTCGCAAACGGAATGTCGCCGTCTGCCGCCTGCTGCACGTTTGAAGCTTGCGGAATCAACGATCCGCTCGAACCATGCGAGCATGCGCTCAGAGCGACGACGGCTAATATCAATAGACTTTGAACGATCCGGCGATTCACGACGACCTCCAATAGGGGCAAAGAGACTTCGCATGACGGGGCTTTCCACCCCTATCCAATTACGTATTTCGACGCCCGTTGGTCGCGATTTGATGATCGTACGCAACGATCGAGCGATCGTCCGCAGTTCGTTCGTGCCCCGCACCAGGGCGTCTGGGAGCAAGCCGAGCGACGCTTTGCTCGCCGAAGCCGCCGCACAGGTCCGCGCCTATTTCGCCGGGCGGCTCCGGCGCTTCGATCTCCCGCTCGCGTTCGCAGGCACTACGTTTCAGACGGAGGTTTGGACCGCCGTCGCGGCGCTCTCGTTCGCTGAATTCGTATCCTATGCCGACGTCGCGCGCGCGATCGGGAAGCCGCTCGCCCATCGCGGCGTCGCCGCGGCGATGGCAGCAACTCCCATCGATCTTTTCGTTCCGGCACATCGCGTCGTCGGCGCGGACGGCCGCGTCAAAGGCGCGGCTCCGGGGTCGGTGCGGCTTCGTCTCGTCGAATTCGAGCTCGCTCGCTGCGCGCCCCCGGCACGTAGGCCGCATTTTCGATCGTCTGTTCGAAGAAGCGCGTTTGATGTTTAATGATGTCCTCGACGAACGGAAACTGTGGATGGCGCCGTCGCGCGCCGAGTCGATAACCGCCGCCGTCGGACTCGAGAATGTTCCACGTCGTCATGAGCGGAAGCGCGCGCTCCACCATCGCGCGCGGGTTCCGGCGCAGCTCGGGATCGACGAAGAGGCGCGGCGGCAGCGCCGCGAGCGACGCTTCAACCGCCGCAACTGCTTCTTTCGCTGAAAAACGCTCGGTGCGATTCTCCAGCCAAACCGCGAGCAGCTGGCTCGTGGTCACCGGACGAATTGCGGCAAGCGTCCGCGTCAACCGCGTCATCCATGGCTCGGAACCGTCGGGCAAGGGTTCGACACGGTAGAGCATCGAGAACCGTTTCGAGACGAACGGATCGTAGCTGACGCCGAAGAGATATATTTGCGCCAGCGGCGCGAGCCGCTCGATTACGCCGCGCATCGGCAGCATCCGGCCGTCCGTCGTGTAATGACCTTCCGGCGTGAGGTAGAACGTCGCACCGCGTCGCAGCGTTGCCTCCATGCGAGCGAGATCGCTTTCGACGTAGGCTCTCGTTTCGTCGAGAATCTCACGCCGGTACGGCTCGCGTACCGTCGAGATCTTCACCACGCGATGCGCCTCGGCAAAGAGATCGCGGCGCCAAAGGTCCGACGTTTTCGTTCCGGCCGGAAACCGCGACGCCACGCGCTCGTCGAAGACTTCTGCAACCGTCAGCGGACCGTGGCGCCGCTGTACGCTCCAAGCAAACGCGCTCAGGCCGCGCGAGCCGAGCTCGTTTTCGAGCGGCAACATTCCCAACGCGACGAACATCGAGCCGGCGTTAATGCGGCGCAGTAAAAAGCTCAGCCAGGCAATCCGCTCGGCCAAGAAGCCGGGCTCGTACATGCGACGCGAGCTTGCCGTAAAAACCGGATGGCGCCAGGGCCCGCTCTCTACCGTCGTCGTTGAGACGATGGCCGGCGATTCAAAATCGTGCTGATGATTCGCAACGATGACCGTGGGCCCGCGACGGCGCGGCACCCGGCCCCAGTGGCGAACCCGATAGGCCGTGTGGTCCCAAATATAGTTGGCAATCACGGCGGTCGCGCGGAGCGGAACGGCCCAGAGCGACGAGATGGGCCGGCGTCCCGTGCGCAGCACCGCAAGCGAAGCCAGCGCAAAGCTGAAACCCGCCAGCGCGAAGACGGCCTGATAGCCGCTGCGCCCTCCGTGAAAGAGCGCGATGAGCCAACCGCCGGCGATCGGAGCGGCGACGTTCGGTACGCTCGTCGCGATGTTCCAGAGTCCTAAGTCGCGGCCGACGTCGCGAAGCTTGGGAATCGCATCCATTGCCAGCGCCCAGCCGCTCGAAATCACACCGCCGAAGCCGATACCGAAGAGTACCGCGAAAGGAAGCATCCAGCGCACTTCCGGTACCGCCGCGAATCCAATGGTGGCAGCGGTGAGCGATCCGCCGGCAAGCGCGGTGACGATCTTGCGCGGTGCGCGGTCCGAAAGCAGGCCCAAGACGACGCTCGAGAGCACCGCGCCACCGATCGTCGCAAAGGCGTAGAGCGCCGTTCCGGCCGATGGGTTGGCGACTTTGAGCACGTCACGAAAATAGAAGAGTACGAACGTCTGCAGCAGCGTGAATCCAAAAAACATCAGCATGCGCGCGGCAAAGACGATCACGAAATCGTGCCAGTCGCGTACGTGCGCGTGCTCTTCTTCGCCTCCGTACGCGCCTTCGCGAACGGCGAGCAGTGAAAATCCACCGAGCGCCATCGCGACGCCGGCGGCCAAAAACGTCACCTGCGGACTCGGCGCCAAACCGGCGATGGCGAAGCCGACGATGCTTCCGGCAAGCGTCGAGACGCCGCGAATTCCCGACACCACGCCCCAATACTGACGCGGCACGGATTCGGGGAGTATCACTTGATACGCGCTCAGCGCTACGTTCGAGCCGAGCGTAGCCACGACGATCAGGATAGCGAATAACGGAAGCGTATTGACGTACGCTAATCCGACGAGGGCAGCGACGTCGATGACGATGCCGATCGTGACGAACGAACGCCGAGATCCGCCGCGCCGGCGGCGCGCATCCGAGAGCCAGCCGCTCAGCGGCGGCACGATCATCGTCGCGAGCGCGGCGACGCTGGCGAGAGCGGAGAGTACGAAAACGTGATGCTCCGGGGCGAGGCGGACCGTCATCGCCGGCACGGCAATTGCCAAAAGAGCCGTGTCCTGAAAGGTAATCGGTATCCAGAGTAAGTT